>JASHRY010000304.1 GCA_030037105.1 Xanthobacteraceae bacterium | reverse complement strand
CGATCGTACTCGGCGCCGACTATGCTCTGATCGTGCTTCCTTTTCCTCTCCGCCCTGACCGGCCTCGTTCTGCTCGCCGTCCGCGAGACGGCGGCGATGGGCCTCGTCCTCACCGTGCATCTCGGCCTCATTCTGGCGCTGTTTCTCGTCCTTCCCTACAGCAAGATGGTGCATACCGTTTATCGGTCGCTGGCCCTGCTGCGCGCCGCGGCCGAACGCTGAGCGACCCCGGTGCAAAGCGCGGAAACGCCGGTTCAATTCACCCGCGCCCAGCCGTCGGGCATGAGGCGCTCCTGCGGCAGGAAGCGGCCCTTGTAGTCCATCTTGCGCGAGCCGCGCACCCAATAGCCGAGATAGACGTAGGGGAGGTCCATGCGCTGCGCCCGCGCGATATGGTCGAGCACCATGAGCGTGCCGAGCGAACGCGCGGCTTCGTCCGGCTCGAAAAATGAGTAGACCATGGACAGGCCGTCGCCGAGCACGTCGGTCAGCGCCACGGCGAGGAGGTCGTCGGCGCGGCGTCCGCCCCTCGTCCTTGCCGCGCCCGCTTGCGGCCGCGGATTCATTGATTTTGTCCCCTCCGCGAGCGGGGAAGTGTAAGGCGCGGGCGCCCGCCGTCGATATTCGATGATCCGCGTTTCGATGTGGCTGTCCTCGACCATCATGGCGTAGTCGAGCACCGTCATGTCCGCCATGCCGCCGTCGCGGTGGCGCGAATCGAGATAGGCGCGGAAGATCGCGTATTGCTCGGAGGTCGGCACGGCGATTTTCATCTCGCTGACGACGTCGGCGTTGCGCTTAACGATGCGGCGCATGTTGCGCGTGGGGCGGAATTCCTTGGCGATCACGCGCACTGAAACGCAAGAACGGCAACCCTCGCAGGCCGGCCGGTAGGCGATGGACTGGCTGCGGCGAAACCCGCCCTGGGTCAGAATGTCGTTGAGTTCGCCCGCGCGCTCGCCGACCAGATGGGTAAAAACCTTTCGTTCTTCCTTGCCGGCGAGGTAAGGGCAGGGCGAAGGCGCGGTCAGGTAGAATTGCGGCGTATTGCGCGAGTGCTGGGTCATGGGCGGGCGGCGTGGCGTCCCCGGCCGGGTCGGTCCCGGCCGCCGCCTAGATTGCCCGAGAACGTCGGCGCGTCAAAGGCCGAATCTGCCATAAGCGGCTGCCCGCGCGCGCAGCGAATCGGCGCGCGGTGCGCTGTTGATGATGACGGTGCCGACCAGAAAGTCGTGCAGCAGCCGCTTGCGGGCGTTGAAGAAGCCGACCACCAGGATGAGCGGGGTGAGTACGCTGACGCTGATCCAGTACACGATCGCGTGCACGGCGCCGAGCACGAAATAGGCCGGTGCGCCGTACCAGGTGCGCATTTCGATCGCCATGGCGCGCATGCCGAGCGTGGCCGAATCCGCGCCGCCGAGCGTAATGCCGTAGTAAAAGAGCGCCCAGATCACCGAAGCCGGCGACAGCAGCCAGAACAGCACCCAGCCCAGGCCGAAGGTGATGAGGCCGAAAACGAAGATGAAGATCGCCGCCGCCAGGAGCGGCACCGCAATGATGATCACGTCGATGACGAAGGCGGCCACGCGCCGCGCCAGCACGCCCTCGAACAGCTCGGGATTCGCGATCGGATCGAAGGCGTGCGGCTTGATATCGACCGTGACGCCGGCCCGGTTCGCTTCGGAGTTTGATTCAGAACTTGGTCCGGAATACATGACCAACCCTGCATCGCCGATGGCGCATTGTAACGCGGCAAGGAATGGGGAAAAAGGTTGCCGATGCGAACGGCTTGGCCGGCATTTGGCGATGACGTGGAGTGCTCACGAGGGACAAGCGCAAACTGTTCCCTGCTTCTTTGCCGGGAAGGGTCGGGGTCATCTCGCAGCGCCCGCGCCGCGGGGAGCCCGCCGCCGCTGCGCCAGCCGTGAGGCCGCGTGATGGTGAGGTTCGCCGATATCGAGGCCGCCCGGCGCGCGATTGCCGGCAAGGTTTTGCGCACGCCGGTGCTGCCGGCGCCGCCGCTTTCGGCGCTGACCGGCGCCGAGGTTTTCGTGAAATACGAGAATCTGCAGGTCACCCATTCTTTCAAGGAGCGCGGCGCCTGCGTGAAGCTTGCCGCGCTCGACGATCAGGAGCGCGGCCGCGGCGTGATCGCGATGTCGGCCGGCAATCACGCCCAGGCCGTCGCCTATCACGCCCGCCGCCTCGGCATTCCGGCGACCATCGTCATGCCGACGACCACGCCGTTCGTGAAGGTGCAGGCGACCGAGGCGCTCGGCGCGGTCGTCGTCCTTGACGGCGACACGCTCGCGCAGGCGCAGGCGCGCGCCGAGGCGATCGCGGCCGCGCGCGACCTCGTCTGGGTCCATCCCTATGACGATCCGCGCATCATTGCCGGCCAGGGCACCGTGGCGCTGGAAATGCTGGAGGAGGTGCCCGCCCTCGACGTTCTGATCGTCCCGATCGGCGGCGGCGGCCTGATCTCAGGTTGCGCCATCGCCGCGCGGGCGAAAAAACCGGCGATCGAGATCGTCGGTGTCGAAAGCGCGCTCTACCCGTCGATGTGGAACGCGCTGCATCGCGACACGAGGCCGTGCGGCGGCGCGACGCTCGCCGAGGGAATCGCGGTGAAAAACGTCGGCAAGCTGACGTTGCCGGTCGTGCGCGAATGCGTGAGCGACGTCATCCTGGTCGACGAGCCGTTGATCGAGCGCGCCGTCAATGCCTTTCTCACGCTGCAGAAGGCGATGGCGGAAGGCGCGGGCGCCGCCGGGCTCGCCGCCATGCTCGCCGAGCCGGAGCGCTTCCGCGGCCGCAGGGTCGGGCTAATCCTTTGTGGCGGCAATATCGATCCGCGCATTCTCGCCTCCATCATGGTGCGCGAGCTGGAGCGCGCGGACCGCATCGTCTCGTTCCGCCTGACCATTCCCGACCAGCCCGGAATATTGGGCCAGATCGCCGGCCGGCTCGGGGAACTCGGCGCCAATATTCTCAGCGTCGATCACCATCGCCTGTTCCTCGACGTGCCGGCCAAGGGCGCCAAGCTCGACGTCACCGTGGAGACGCGCGGCGAAGCCCACGTCGAGGAAATTTTTCGCGCGCTCAGGGACGAAAATTATCGTCCGGTCCGCATGCCGAGCGGCGCGGGGCTGGAATGAAAATCGGGTGAAAATTCATGCGCCGCGACATCCGGGGTTTCGCGTCAACCGGCGCTGCCGAGATCACGCGTGCTATTGGCGGCGTTTGCCGACGATGCCCCGTTCGAGCAGCGGATGCGCGTGCGCCAAGCGGCCGAGCCCTTGGCGCAGCCGGTGTGGATCGGGTCGAGCAAAGGCGCGGAGGAATTGTCCGCTCTATTGAGAGCGCGCGATTACGAGGCTCAGCCGCCGGTCACGTTCATGTGGCGGGCAAGCGCGGGCCGCCGGTGGCGGCGGTCGATGATGAAATCGTGGCCCTTGGGCTTGCGCGAAATCGCCTCGTCGATGGCGGCAAAGAGGAGATCGTTGCTTTCGGAGGCGCGCAGCGGCTTACGCAGATCGGCCGCGTCCTCCTGGCCGAGGCACATATAGAGCGTGCCAGTGCAGGTCACGCGCACGCGGTTGCACGATTCGCAGAAATTGTGGGTGAGCGGCGTGATGAAGCCCAGCCGCCCGCCGGTCTCGGCGACGCGCACGTAGCGCGCCGGACCGCCGGTGCGGTCGTCAAGCTCGGCCAGCGAAAAGCGTTCGCCGAGGCGAGCGCGCACGAGCGACAGCGGCAAATATTGGTCGAGGCGGCCTTCGCCGATGTCGCCGAGCGGCATCACCTCGATCAGCGTCAGGTCCATGCCGCGCCCGTGCGCCCATTCGATCAGGGACGGGAACTCGTCCTCGTTCACGCCCTTGAGCGCGACCGTGTTGATCTTGATCTTGAGGCCGGCGGCCTGCGCGGCGTCGATGCCGGCGAGCACCTGCGCCAGCGCGCCCCAGCGGGTGATGGCGCGGAATTTCTCCGCGTCGAGCGTGTCGAGCGAGACGTTGATGCGCTTGACGCCGTGCGCCTTGAGCTCTCCGGCATATCGCGCAAGCTGCGATCCGTTGGTGGTGAGCGTGAGCTCGTCGAGCCGTCCGTTGGCAAGGTGGCGCGAGAGCGAGGAGAACAGCGTCATGATGCCGCGCCGCACCAAGGGCTCGCCGCCGGTGAGACGCAGCTTGCGCACCCCGCGCGCGACAAAGGCCGAGCACAACCGGTCGAGATCTTCGAGCGTGAGCAGGTCGGCCTTGGGCAGGAAGGTCATATGTTCCGCCATGCAATAGACACAGCGGAAATCGCAGCGGTCGGTCACCGAGACGCGCAAATAGGTGATGTCGCGGCCGAACGGGTCGATCAACGGCGCCCGCCCGGGGGCGCTATCGAGGTCGTAAACTGGCATTTGTCCCTTCCACGCTGTCCATCGGCAGGCGTTTCCGTGACCAAGCTCCATATGAGCGGACGGCCGGTTGCCGTAGCATTCATATCATATAATCAGCCTTTGTGCCCAATAAAACCCTGGCCGTCCATCATGTTTTTGCAGGTGCGAGATCGGCGACGGCCGC
>JASHRY010000303.1 GCA_030037105.1 Xanthobacteraceae bacterium | reverse complement strand
CTATCCGGTGGTGGTCAACGAGGAGCGGCAGACGGCGCTCGCGGCTGCCGTCGCCCGCGAGATCGCCGGCGACGACAAGGTGGACACCGATTGTCCGCCGGTGATGGGCGCGGAGGATTTCGCTTTCATGCTGCAGGAGCGGCCGGGCGCCTTCATTTTTGTCGGCAACGGCGCCAGCGCCGGGCTGCACCACCCCGCCTATGATTTCAACGATGAGGCCATTCCGTTCGGCACCTCCTATTGGGTGCGGCTCGCGGAAACCGCGCTAGCGGGATGACGCCTCCATCCCCGCGGAGCGCTCAGGAGATCGGCAAGCAAGGCGGGGAACGCATCACTGCGCCGCATCGGCGCGGTTTTTGGCCGGCAGCTTCGGCGGTTCGACTATCACCGGCCGCCACGGCAAAAGTTCGAGCGCCTTGGCCTCGATGCGGCGCCAATAGACGAAGGAGTTGAAGCGGGTTCCCTCGATCAGGGCGAGCGCGAGCGCCGACAGGAACGGCAGGCTCTGCACCACGAGAACTGCGGCAAAAATGTTGATTTCGCGGACCTCTTTGTAATTAGTGGCGACGAGCGTGACGGCGCCGACGAGCAGCAGGCCGGCGATCACGGCCTCCCAGAACGCCGGGAAGTCGCCTTTACGGCTGCCGCCGCCCTTGGCAGTGCGTAGATACGGCAGGTGCTTCTTCAGGAGGCCCGTTCCCACGGCCTGCGCAACCGTCCATTGCATCGACATGGCTGCGCATACCGCTCCGAGCATTTGACCGGGCGAGGCGCGCACGCGTAGCCGATAGAGCGTCGCGAAATGCGCGACCGAGACCATGAACCCGCCCAAGATCGGCAGGGTCAGAATGCGGTCCGGTACCGCGATATCGGCGAACGCGACCACCGGCACCCAGGCGACATTGAGAAGCGCAACGACGATGCCGATGCTGTCGGCGCCCATCCAGCCGAGCCAGCCAAGGCCGTATTCGCGCTTCTGCTCGCGCGAAAGGCCCTCCGTCCACGGCAGCAGCCGCCGCCAATGCTTGCGCAGGAGTTGGAAGCCGCCGTACGCCCAGCGGTGGCGCTGCCGCTTATACGCTTCGAAGGTGTCGGGCAGCAGTCCGTAGCCGTAGCGACGGTTGGTGTAATGCACGAGCCAACCGTGTTCGAGAATGCCGAGGCCGAGGTCGGTGTCCTCGACGATGGTTTCGCTCGACCAGCCGCCGGCGCTTTCCATCGCGGCGCGCCGTATCAGGCACATCGTGCCGTGCATGACGATGGCATTGACCTCGTTACGCTGCACCATGCCGATGTCGAAGAAACCGGCATATTCGGCGTTCATGGCGCGATGCATCAACGAGCGGTCGCCGTCGCGGTGATCCTGAGGCGACTGCACCGCGCCGACGCGCGGATCGGCGAACAGCGGCACCAAATGCTTGAGCCAGTTCGGCTCGACGGCGTAGTCGGCGTCGATGATACCGATGATGTCGGCATCCGCCGCACTGTGGGCGAGCGCGACGCGCAGCGCGCCGGCCTTATAGCCGGAGAGATTGTCGATTCTGACGAACTTGAAGCGGTCGCCGAGCTCGCGACAATGCTCTTCAACCGGCCGCCACAGCGCCGGATCGGGCGTATTATTGATCACCACCACGCATTCGAAATTGGGATAATCGAGTCGCGCCACGGCATCGAGCGTCGTCTTCAGCATTTCGGCCGGCTCGCGGCAGGCCGGAACGTGGATCGAGACTTTGCGGGCGGACCCGTCCGGCGCCGGCGCCGGGGGCGCGGGACCGATCAGCCGCCGCGGCGGCCGGCCGAAGGCGATGGCGGCGATCTCCTCGATGCGCCTGAGCGCGATGGCGACGAGCGGCACCAGCAGGACCACGCCCAGGCCGAGCGCAAAGGCCGCGCCCGGCACGAAGTAATGGCCTTTCCAGAAGGCGGCGATCGCCGCCAACCAGGCGCCGACCACATGGGCGGCGGCCGCAAGCGTCAGTGCTTGCGCGACTGTCACCCCGCTCATGGTCAAGATCGGCAGCGACAGCAGCAGCCCGAACAGGACGGCAAGGCCCGCCCGCTTGATGTAATCGGGGTCGGTGAGGGGGCTGGTCCAGGAAAACTTCGCTTGGCGCGAGGCGTCGAACAGGCCCCAATAGGGTCCGACGCCGCCTTCGTTGGTTTTCCAAGGCTGGTCGATCGCCTCGACGATGTTGTAATCGATGCCGTAGGCTTCGGCGCGCGTGACGAAATCGCGCAGCACGAAGGCCTGCTCGATGCGGCCGGGATTGGCGTCGTGGAAATTGTAGCCGGCGCTCGGCCAACCGAACTCGGCGATGACGATCCGCTTGCCGGGATGCACGTGGCGCAGCTCATTGTAGAATTCGAAGGTGTGGTCGACTGCGTTGGAGACGTCGAAACCTTCCCAATAGGGCAGAATATGCGCGGCGATGAAATCGACCGCCGAGGCGAGTTCGGGGTGATCGATCCATACCGTCCAGATTTCACCCGTGCTGACCGGCACCGGGCTTGAGCGCTTCACCCGCTTAACAAGCTTGATAAGATCGCCGACGCTCATGTCCGCGCGCAACGTGGTTTCGTTGCCGACAATGATGGCGTTGACGTTGCTGTAGCGACGCGCAAGCGCGAGGGCCGAGCGGATCTCCCGCTCGTTGCGCCCTTTGTCCTTGCCGATCCAGGCGCCGACCGTGACCTTGAGGCCGAATTCGGCGGCGATCCGCGGGATCAGCTCGCCGCCGCCGGTCGCCGAATAGGTGCGGATGGCGCGGGTATAGGGCGCGATGGCCTTGAGATCGGCGCGGATCTGCTCGACGGTCGGGCGGTCGCCGAAATCGGGATGCTGCGAGGCTACGAACGGCGCGTAGGAGACGCTGGCGAGCTGACCGGTGAACTCCGGCGCGTTTTCCTTGGTGCGGAGAAAAGCCCACAGGCCGGCATGCACGCACGCTACAAGCGCGAGCACGGCAGCGACGGTGCGCATCGAATTTCAACCACGCGGGGCGAGAAGACCGGCCCGAACCCGGCCCCGAGGTTCGACGAGGGCCATGAAAATGAGGCGAACTGTGAGCGGCAAAAACAAGCTAAGAAGGGGTCGTGGCAAATTCAAGACAGGCAACCGAATGACGCGACGTTTTCGCTTTTCCGCCGATCATTAGGCTAGTGGTTGGCCGTCGGGCCTGGCGCGGCGGCGGCAGGCGCCGGGGGCGGGGACGGTATCGACGGATTGATCCAGCAGGCATGAACCCGCCCATGCAAGCTGTCGGCAGCCTTCGGATCGATGTTGCTTCCGTGCAGCACGAGGCAACGGAACGCCGCCTGGACGTGATCGCTCGGGCAGCCGAACCGGTCGTAAAAGTCGAGATGGCGAAACGCGGTGTCGAGATCATCGCGCCAGAGCAGGCTGACCACGCGGCGGCCGAGCCAGACGCATTCGGGATTGCCGGCCGGTCCCTCGAGGACGCGTCGGGCCTCCGCATATTCGTCGACCGTCTGCACCTCCTTCTTCAGCGCCTGACCGGTCTGGGGATGTTGTTCGGCGGGCTTGGACGTGGTGCCCTGCGCAAGCGCCGGGAATACCAACTGGGCCGCGGGGGTGGACAGAAGCCAAAGCGCGGCGGCGAACCCGCCGACAACGCTGAGCGCGGGGTGGGACATAGGTCGATCTGATTGTCAGGCCGTCATGAGCGGAAAGGAGACATTTTCTAGGCCACAGGATTAAGCCCCTATTACGGCAGCAATTCCAGACGTGGCCGGTATGACCATCGTCCAACCCCGCGCCCTTGTCGAGCGCGCCGACACGACTTGGCACATCGTGTCGTCAAGGCTAATGCGAGGCCGTGCCCCGCTTCCCAAACCTTCATGTGGTCGGCCCGGCGCTGGCGACGTTTGCGCTCACAGCGCTCGCCATCGGCGCGGCGTGGTGGTGGCTCGGCGCACCGGTCGAGGTGCCGCCGTCCCCGTTTGCTGGGGGCGCGAAGCTTGACTGTGTTTCCTATGCCCCGTTCCGCGGCGGGCAGAATCCGCTCGTGGAAGGAACGCGGGTCGGGCCTCGGCAGATCGACGACGATCTTGCTCTGTTGGCGAAATACTCCAATTGTGTGCGCACCTATTCGACCGACGACGGTCTCGACAGCGTTCTCGCCAGCGCCCGGCGCTATGGGTTGAAAGTGCTCCAGGGCGTGTGGGTCTCCAATGAGGCGGAGAAGACCCGCAGGCAAATCGCGACTACGATTGCGCTCGCCAAGCAATATCCCGACGTCATTTCCGCGGTGGTCGTCGGCAACGAAGTACTACTGCGCGGCGAGATGTCGGCGACCGACCTCATGGCCACGATCCGGGAGGTCAAGGCCGCGGTGTCGATGCCGGTCACCTATGCTGATGTCTGGGAGTACTGGCTGCGCTATCCGGAGGTACAAAACGCGGTCGATTTCGTCACCATCCACATCCTGCCCTACTGGGAAGATTTTCCGATACCGGCCGCGCGTGCGGCTGCCCACGTGGAGGCGATCCGCCGGCGCGTCGCCGCCGCCATCCCCAACAAGGAGATCATCATCGGCGAGTTCGGCTGGCCGAGTGCCGGCCGCATGCGCGCGGGCGCGCGGCCGTCGCCATCGAATCAGGCGCGGGTCGTCGCCGAGACCCTGGCGCTGGCGCGACGGGAAAATTTTCGCGTCAGCGTCATCGAGGCCTTCGATCAGCCCTGGAAGCGCGCGCTCGAAGGCACAGCCGGCGGCTATTGGGGCATTTTTGACCGCGCGACGGGCGCGCCCAAATTCGGCTTTGCCGGGGCGGTCTCCGATCACCCGCATTGGCTCGTCCAGGCATTCGCCGGCATGCTGTTGGCGGCATTGATATTTGGCAGCGCATTGGCGGCGGCGCGCGGAAAAGGGCTTTCCCGGTATCTTTGGCCCAGAATCGCCGCGCTGGCGTTCCTTCCCGCTGTTCTGTTCGGCTGGACGATCGAAACCATTCCGATCGAGAGTTTCAGCGTCGGCAGCGCGCTGCGTTCGCTCGCCTTCGCGGCGAGCGCCGCTGCCGCGCCGATCGTGTGCGCCGCCGCATGCGCCGCCGGCCGTCCGCTGCCTGCGTTCTCCTCGCTCATCGGCCGCACCGGTAAGCCTCTCGATGGACTTGGTTGGGCGCTCGGCGGCACATTGATTGTGCTGATGCTCCTGTCCGTCGAGGCGGCGCTCGGGCTCGTTTTCGATTCGCGCTATCGCGACATTCCGTTTGCGCCGCTGGGGGCGGCAGTCATTGCCTTCCTGGTCGCCGTCGTCTCGACGCCGCGTCCGGCCGGGGCTCGCGCCGTGGCCGAAACCGTTGCCGCCGCAGTGCTCGCTCTATCGGCCGGCTATATCGTGTTCAACGAAAGTTTCGCCAACTGGCAAGCGGTCTGTTTCTGCGCCGGGCTCATCGGCCTTGCCGTCATCCTGCTGCGGGCGCGGGACGCGCCAAGCTCAGAATGAGCGCGCCGGCGGCGAGGCCCGAGAGGTCGGCGTTATGCAGCACGATGCCGAAAGCCGCCGCCGCGAGCGCGAGCGCGACCAGCACCACGGAAGGCCGCAGCAGGTTCAGCAATGCTGCCCCGAGCGCGACCCCGCCGAACACTTGGTAATGGAAGAGGATGATCGTCAGCCGAAACGTGCCGCATAGCCACGTGTCGAGTCCGGCCTGGCAGGCGAGCGACACGGTGCCGTTCTCGATCGCCAGATAGCGTAGGTAAAGCGCTTCGCCGAGCGCCAGAAAGGCGATGGGGAGAAGCCAGTTCAACTGGCTCGCTGTCGGCAGGAAGAGCGGGCTGCGCATGGATCACGATCCATCGTCATTCCGGGACGCGCCCGAGAGGTCTGCCTTTGGCCGGGCCGATCACGGAGGGAGAAGGCTTTGGCGCGAGTCCGAATTTATAACCACGAAACTGGGAAACCTGCCATTGCCACATGCCTTTGAACATCTCAGCGCGGATTAGCGGCAGCTTCCTCATGGTAAAGACCGGCTGCGCCGTAATTCTTTCAGAGATGAGGTTCACGCTCTGCGCTCGACCCGGCATGCTTCAACTCTTGGGCATTCCAAGGCGAATCAGTGCAAAAAATAGTAGATTCCAGCGTTTGGACAGTTTTGTTGAACAAATTGCGTCAGAATGCCCCCAGGATCGCCCTGCATGCGTGGGACGATCCTTCATGACTTTCAGCGACCATTCCGCTCGGCTATGACGGCGTTGCGGAGGTTGTTATGACGCCTCGGACCTGTCTTGCGGTCGTGCTCGCAGCCGGCGAGGGCAAGCGTATGCACTCGGCGATGCCCAAGGTCTTGCACGCGATCGCCGGGCGTTCGCTCCTGGCTCATGTCCTCGCCGCAATTGCCGAGGCCGGCGTCACCGCGACGGCGGTCATTGTCGGCCCGGGGGACGATGCTGTGGCTGCCGAAGCCGCCCGTGTCCTGCCCGGCGCGGAATGTTTTGTGCAGCGCGCGCGGCGGGGAACGGCCGATGCGGTGCTGGCGGCCAGACCCGCGCTCGCGCGGCGACCGGATGACGTCCTGATCGTTTACGGGGACACGCCATTGATCCGCCCGGCCACTCTGACGCGGCTACGCGCGCCTTTGGCCGCGGGCGCGTCCGTGGCGGTGCTGGCGTTCCGGCCATCCGACCCCGCCGGCTACGGACGGCTCATCATTGCCGGCGGCGAGCTCGTCGCCATTCGCGAGCACGCCGACGCGAGCGCCGGCGAACGCGCGATCGGTCTCTGCAACGGCGGGCTCATGGCGCTCGCCGGGGCGAAAGCGCTGGCCATCCTGGAGCGGATCGGCGACCGCAATCGCAAGGGTGAATTCTATCTGACGGATGCGGTCGAGATCGCGCGCCGCATGAAGCTGCGCGCGGTTGCGGTCGAAGTCGAGGAGGACGAAGTGCGCGGCATCAACACCAAGCGCCAGCTCGCCGAAGCGGAAGCCGTTGCGCAGCAGCGCCTGCGCGCGGCCGCGCTCGAGGCCGGCGTCACGCTGATTGCGCCGGAGACGGTATTCCTCAGCGCCAATACGACATTCGGCAGGAACGTCGTGGTTGAGCCTTATGTGGTGTTCGGCGAGAACGTGACGGTGGAGGATGACGCCGTGATCCATTCGTTCTCCCATCTCGTCGGCGCCCATATCGGCAAAGGAGCCGCGGTCGGCCCGTTTGCCCGGCTGCGGCCCGGCACCCGGCTCGGCGTGGGGGCGCGGATCGGCAATTTCGTCGAGGTCAAGGAGGCGGTGATCGAGGCCGGTGCCAAGGCCAATCATCTGAGCTATATCGGCGACGCGCTGGTCGGCGCCAACGCCAATGTCGGGGCCGGCACCATCACCTGCAATTTCGACGGCCGCGCCAAGCATCGCACCACGATCGGCGAGGACGCTTTCATCGGTTCGAATTCGGCGCTGGTCGCGCCGGTCGAGGTCGGCGCTGCCGCCTATGTCGGCACCGGTTCGGTGATCACCGAGAATGTGCCGGCGGGCGCGCTCGCCCTGGCGCGCGGCCGACAAATCGTTAAGGAAGGTTGGGCGACGCGCTTGCGCGCGCTCAAATCGCTGGGCAAAAAGAAGGCGCTTTTGCGCGATTGAGGCTGAGCGGCTCAAGGGCGTCGAGGAGAAGTGAGAACCGGCGTCAGCTTCAGAAGAGGGCATCCCTGCGGATGTGCGGCATTATCGGGATCATCGGCCATGAGCCGGTCGCGCCGCAGCTCGTCGATGCGCTCAAGCGCCTCGAATATCGCGGCTACGATTCGGCGGGCGTGGCCACCCTCGAACATGGGGTGCTGACGCGGCGGCGCGCCGAGGGCAAGCTCAAGAACCTGGAATCGAAGCTCGCGCGCGCGCCGTTGTCGGGGACGATCGGCATCGGCCACACCCGCTGGGCCACGCACGGCCGTCCGACCGAGAACAACGCGCACCCGCATGCGACCGACCGGCTTGCGGTCGTCCATAACGGCATCATCGAGAATTTCGGCGAATTGCGCCGCGAGCTGGAAGAGAAGGGCGTGAAATTCGCAACCGAGACCGACAGCGAGGTCGTCGCCCATCTGGTCACCGAGGAGATCAAGCGCGGCCTGACCCCGGTCGCGGCGGTCAAGGCCGCGCTGCCGCGGCTGCGCGGCGCCTTCGCGCTGGCGTTCCTTTTCGACGGCGAGGAGAATTTGCTGATCGGGGCGCGGCAGGGCTCGCCGCTGGCGATCGGCTTCGGCGCGGACGCGATGTTCCTCGGTTCCGACGCGATTGCGCTCGCGCCGTTTACCGATGCGGTGAGCTACCTCGAGGACGGCGACTGGGTCGTCATCACCCGCAAGAGCGCGGAGATTCACGACGCCAACGGCGCGCCCGTCCATCGCCCCGTGCTCAAGTCGCAAGCCTCGGTCATGCTCATCGACAAAGGCAATCACCGCCATTTCATGGCCAAGGAGATCCACGAGCAGCCGGAAGTTGTCGGCCATACTTTGGCGAATTACCTCGACATGGTGGCCGAGCGCGTGGTGCTGCCGATGGCGCTGCCGTTCGATTTCCGCGCGCTCAAGCGTATCTCGATCGCCGCCTGCGGCACGGCGTACTACGCCGGCATGGTGGCGCGATATTGGTTCGAGCGGTTCGCGCGTCTGCCGGTCGAGGTCGATATCGCCTCCGAGTTCCGCTACCGCGACGCGCCGCTCGAGGCCGGCGAGCTTGCGATCACGGTTTCGCAATCGGGCGAGACGGCGGACACGCTGGCGTCGCTGCGCTACGCGCGCGAGCGCGGGCAGCATGTGCTCGCCGTCGTCAACGTGTCGACGTCGACCATGGCGCGCGAGAGCGACATCGTGATGCCGACGCTCGCCGGTCCGGAAATCGGCGTGGCGTCCACCAAGGCGTTTACCTGCCAATTGGCGGCGCTGGCGACGCTGGCGATTGCCGCCGGCCGCGCCCGTGGCGTGCTTGCCGAGAGCGACGAGAACCGACTGGTGCAGGCGCTCATCGAAGTACCGCGGCACATGAGCGAGGCGCTGGCGCTCGAGCCGCAGATCGAACAGCTCGCCCGCGAACTGGCGAAATGCCGCGACGTGCTCTATCTCGGCCGCGGCACCAACTTTCCGATCGCACTCGAAGGCGCCCTCAAGCTCAAGGAAATCTCCTACATCCATGCCGAGGGCTATGCGGCGGGCGAGCTCAAGCACGGCCCGATCGCGCTCATCGACGAGACCATGCCGGTGATCGTGATCGCGCCTTACGACCGGATGTTCGACAAGACCATGTCCAACATGCAGGAAGTCGCGGCGCGCGGCGGCCGATTGATCCTGGTCACCGATGCCAAGGGCGCGCGCGCCGCCGCGGGCCAATCGCTCGCGACCCTCACGCTGCCGACGATGCCGGCGACGGTGGCGCCGCTCGTCTATGCCGTCCCGGTGCAGCTCATCGCCTACCACACCGCCGTCATCATGGGCACCGACGTCGATCAGCCGCGCAATCTGGCCAAGTCGGTGACGGTGGAATAAGGCGCGCGGCGCGCCCCCCGGCCCCTGTGCGAGCCGCCGGCGCCGCTATATAGATGCAGAGCCGCATACATGCGGCCGCGACAACGGGGCGTGCGATCGGACCAATGGCCAATGACGGCGACCAAGGCGGTGAAGCGTCCGCAGGCGCAGCCAAAGGCGCGCCCGGGCTTGCAAGCCGCCTGCGCAATTATTTCCTCACCGGATTGGTCGTTGCCGGCCCGGTGGCGGTGACGTTGTGGCTGATTTGGTGGGTCGTCACCTGGGTCGACAGTTTGGTGCGGCCGCTCATTCCGATCGCCTACCGCCCCGAGACCTACCTGCCGATCGACATTCCCGGCTTCGGCCTGATCATCGCTTTCGTGGCGCTCACCTTGCTCGGCTTCTTCACCGCCAATCTGGTCGGCAGCAGATTGGTCAACTTCGGCGAGGATCTGTTGAGCCGCATGCCGATCGTGCGGCCGATTTATCGCACTATCAAGCAGATTTTCCAGACGCTGTTCTCCAGCTCGGATTCAAGCTTTCGCCAAGTGGGTCTGGTCGAGTTTCCGGCGCCGGGCATGTGGTCGTTGGTGTTTCTGACCCAGTCGCCGAGCGCGGCGATCGCCGCGCACCTGCCGGAGGGGGAGCACGTGTCGGCGTTCTTGCCGTGCACGCCGAATCCGACTACCGGGTTCTTCTTCTATGTGCCGCGGCGCGACGTGGTCCTTCTCGACATCACCGTGGAGCAGGCCATGACGCTTCTCATCTCCGCCGGCATCATTCAGCCCGGCGGCGATCCGCAGAACCGCCTCGCGGCGCCGGCCGAGGTCGCGCGCGCCGCGCAAACGGCGCATAATGCCCAGGCAACGACCCCGGCACGATAGAGCATGATCCGGAAAAAGCCTGCCACGGATTTGATCCTGGGTGGGAGCCGGTTTTTCGAAAAGATCACGTTCCATCGGTAAACTGTTGGGGTGCCTCCGGTCGGGCAACGAGCTATCCCGCGTCCAAGAGCCGGATTGCCTCGTCGCGCGCGAACAAATAGAGAAGGTGACGCAGCGCCTGTCCGCGCGGCGCGGCGAGCCGCGGATCGCGCTCGAGCACGAGGGCGGCGTCCGCGCGCGCCGCCGCAAGCAGCTTGCCGTGGACATCGATGCGGGCGAGGCGGAAGCCGGGCAGGCCGCTTTGCCGCGTGCCGAGCACGTCGCCTTCTCCGCGCAGGCGTAAATCCTCCTCGGCGATGCGGAAGCCGTCGTCGGTCTCGCGCAGGATGGCGAGCCGTGCTTTTGCGGTGGGCCCGAGCGGAGCCTTGTAGAGCAGAAGACAGATCGAGCGCTCGGCGCCGCGGCCGATACGGCCGCGCAATTGATGCAGTTGCGCGAGCCCGAAGCGCTCGGCATGCTCGATGACCATGACGCTCGCGGCGGGCACGTCGACGCCGACCTCGATCACCGTGGTGGCGACCAGGATGCGCGCCGCGCCGGTCGCAAAGCGCGCCATGGCGCGATCCTTCTCGGGTCCGCGCATGCGGCCGTGAATAAGCTCCGCGACGTCGCCGAAGCGCTTCTTCAGAGCCCGGTAGCGTCTCTCGGCGGCGGCAAGATCTATGCTTTCGGACTCCTCGACCAGCGGGCACACCCAATAGACGCGTCGGCCCTGGTCGAGCGCGCGCTGGACCGCATCGATGACTTCGGCAAGGCGATCCAGCGGCAGCGCGCGGGTGTCCACCTTCTGCCGGCCGGCCGGCTTTTCGCGCAGCTCGGAGACATCCATGTCACCGAAATAGGTGAGCACCAGGGTGCGTGGGATCGGCGTCGCGGTCAGCACCAAGAGGTCGACGGCCTCGCCCTTGCGCGCCAGCGCCAGACGTTGATGCACGCCGAAACGATGCTGTTCATCGACGGCGGCAAACGCGAGATCGCGGAACGCCACGTCCTCCTGGAACAAAGCATGCGTGCCGACGATGAGGTCGATGTCGCCGGCCGCCAGCGCGGCGAGAATCTCCGCGCGTTCGCGCCCGCGCTCGCGGCCGGTCAAGACAGCGGGGCGGATGCCGGCGGCGGTCGCGAGTGGAACGATGGTGGCATAGTGCTGGCGCGCCAAAATTTCCGTCGGCGCCATGAACGCCGCCTGGCGGCCGGCCTCGATCACGGTCGCAGCCGCGAGCAGGGCGACGAGCGTCTTGCCCGAGCCGACATCGCCGTGAAGGAGCCGCAGCGTGCGATGCGGCTGCGCGAGGTCGGCGACGATGTCGGCGACCGCGCGCTGTTGCGAGGGCGTGAGCGAATAGGGCAGGGCGGCGATGATCCGCGCGCGCAAGCGTCCCTCGGCGGCGCTGCCGCGGCCCGCCCGCTTGCGCAAATGCGCGCGCAGGAGCGCGAGCGCGAGCTGGCCGGCAAGCAGTTCGTCGTAGGCAAGCCGCGACCAGGCCACACTCTCGGGCATAAGGTCTTCGGGGGCGGTGGGACGATGAACGCGTCGCAATGCCTCGGCAAAAGGCGCAAACGCGTTGCGCTCGAGCCATGCGGCGTCCTGCCATTCAGGCAATGCCGGCACGCGCTCGAGTGCGAGGTCGATCGCCTTGCGCAACTGGCTCGGATGCAAACCCTCGGTGAGCGGATAGACCGGATCGATGAGCGGCAGCCGCGCCAGGCCGGTCTCGTCCACCACGCGGTCGGGATGCACCATTTGCAGATGGCCGTCGTAGAACGCGGTGGTTCCCGATACGTAGCGCTTGGCGCCGACCGGGAAGAGCTTCTCCAGATAATCGCGGCGCGCGTTGAAATAGGTGATGAGGAGATCGTTGGTGTCGTCGCTCGCATAGATGAGGTAGGGCACGCGCGACCGGTTGGGCGGCGGCGGCCGATGACGATCGATCGTAACCGCGACCGTCACCACGGTGTCGGGCTCGACGTCGCGCAACTTCGGCTGGTTGCGCCGGTCGACGTACCCCGTCGGCATGTGGAAGAGAAGATCGATGATGCGCGGCGGCTCGCCGTCGCGCGCGAGCAGGCGCTGGAACAGCTTTTCGACCTTCGGCCCGACGCCGGGCAGGGCCGACACCGGAGCGAACAGGGGATTGAGCAGCGCGGGACGCATCGAAGCTTACCGGTCATTCCGGGGCGCGGCCG
>JASHRY010000302.1 GCA_030037105.1 Xanthobacteraceae bacterium | reverse complement strand
ACTGCCGCTAGCATCATTGGTCTCGTTGGGAGGCCTCGACCAATGCACGCCCGATCGGCTTTGGCGCTTCGCTGCGCAACACCACACTCGTCGTGACCGAGCCATAGCGAGCGACCGCGTCCACGATCCTTTCGAGATTTCTCGGTGACGGCACCAGAACCCTTAGGATGAAGCAATCCTCGCCGGTGACACGGTGCACCTCGATGACCTCCGGCATTCGGGCGAAAAGATCAAGACAGGCGCGAATGTGTTCGTGCGTTGTCCGTATTCTAATGATCGCTGCCGTGCTCAGCCCGAGGGCATATGGGTCGATGCGAGCGCCGTAGCCCGTTATAACGCCGTTTTCCTCCAGACGCCGAACGCGCTCCGACATGGCGGGCTGCGACAGTCCAACGCGGCGACCCAATTCGGACAGGGACAAGCGTCCCTCGTCTTGTAACGCCGCGAGGATCGCATGGTCCACTTTATCGAGAGCGATCCGTTTTAAACCCATTTGCAAAGAAAACCTTCAAATCATCGGCAGAAAGGGAGCGGCGCCGATGACTCCCACTGTGCCGACTTGGTTCGCGCAGTCAAAATGACTCCACCACGTTGGCAACTCAAGGATGAGATCATGAGCACCCTCATCACCCTTCCGGGCATTGGCGGTTCTGGAGAGGCGCATTGGCAAACGATCTGGGAGAAAACCGACCCGTCCATGGTGCGTTTCCAGCCAACAGATTGGAACAAGCCCGACCTGAACGATTGGCTTGCCGCCCTCGATCGCGCCGTCGAGGCGGCGACGGAGCCGGCCATTCTGGTGGCCCACAGTCTCGCTTGCTTGCTTGTGGCGCACTGGGCAGCGCGTGGTCTTCGCTCCGAAGTTCAGGGCGCGTTCCTGGTTGCCGTTCCCGATCCGGACGGGCCGTCTTTTCCCGCGGTCGAGGCCGGCTCCTTTCGCGCGGTCCCGGACACGACGTTACCGTTCCCCGCGCTCGTCGTGGCAAGTCACGATGATCCCTATGGCTCGATCGCCTACGCGCGCCGGCGCGCCGCGGCCTGGGGTGCCGGCCTCGTGATCCCGGGCGCACTCGGGCATATGAACAGCGCGAGCGACCTTGGCGATTGGCCGGTCGGCGCCATGTTGCTGGAAGCGTTCAGGGCTGGAACGATGCGCCGGTAAATCGAGGCGTCGATGAGTTGGCGCTTGCTTGTCACTTCCGAAATGCATCCGCCGCCATACTTGGGCATCCTGTGAAAGTTACCGTGTGCGAATTCCCCGACGAGCAGGTATCGAGACTGAACAACCGGAACGAGGACAAAGTGGGCGGCCGCACACACCGTTACGAAACGCATTTGACATGGACCGGTGGCGCAGTTGCCCCGGTGCCGTTCCGCAATCACGATCGCTCGTATAAGCTCGATGCACCCGGCAAGCCGGCGATACCGGGCTCCTCGGACAAAATGTTCCGCGGTAACGCACGGCGCTGGAATCCCGAGGATCTCCTCGTGGCGTCCCTCTCCGCCTGTCATCACCTCTGGTACATGGGTCTTTGCGCGGCGGCCGGCATCATCGTGCTCGCCTATGAGGACGCGGCGGACGGAGAGATGGTCGAGGAAAAAGCCGGAGGAGCCGGGCAATTCGTTCGTGTTACGCTGAGGCCGCGCGTCACGCTGGCGCCCGGATCGGACAGCGAGAAAGCGCTGGCCTTGCACGAAACCGCTCACAAGAACTGCTTCATTGCGCGATCCGTCAACTTTCCCGTGGAGCACGCTCCCATCGTCGAGGTGGCCAGCGCCGCTGGTCCCGGCAAATTGGGGTGACATCTGCTAAGCGGTCCACTCTACGCCGGGACATCCGCAGCGTTGATCGGCGCTATCGAACCGGGCTCCGCAATCCTCAAGCGTACGGCGGCCGAGGCAGAGCTGGCCCTGAAATGGGTGCGCGCCGACGCTTGATCTTACTGAAGCGCTCCGGGTCGCCCGCGTTTTATCGGTACGGGATTCACGGAAGCATCATGTATTGGCACCACTATCAGATTCCCGAGGCACTCCTTGGCGCCCTAAACCGCTAGAGCGGGATGACTTATCTTCGAATCGTCATTCCCGTTCTAAGTTTTTGTATTGTCGCGCGTCCGGACGGAAAACCGGTTCCCACTTTTCCTGGACGCGCTCTAACCTTTTATGGTTGCCCCGGTCAGGCCGCCAGCACGGTGCGGCCGACGACGCGGCCGGCGCGAAGGTCGTCGAGCGCCGCCTGCGCTTGCGCCAGCGGGCGCTCATGCGTCGGAATCGGCGCGATTTGTCCCGCGCGCGCCAGGTCGAGAACTTCGCGTGCTTCGGCGAGCGTGCCGGTCAGCGTGCCTTCGATTGTCATCGCCTTGATCGCGAACATGGCGGCGCCCATCGAAAACGTGCCGCCGAGGAGTCCGGTCACTACGACCTTGCCGCCGCGGGCAAGGACCCCGGTCGAGAATTGCAGCGATTTGTCGGAGCCGACGAAGTCGCACACCGCAAGCAAGCCGCCGGTCGCCGCCGTCACCGCCTTGCGCGCTTGCGGATCGGCCGGATCGTAGGCTTGCGCCGCGCCGGCCGCGAGCGCCGCGTTGCGCTTCTCGGCGTCGATGTCGGCGACGATCGGCGGCGTGCGGAAGAGCGCGCGGGCGATGGCGAGGCCCATCATGCCGACTCCGCCTAGCCCGACGAGCAGCACCGGTCCGCGCTCGGGCCGGCCGGCGAACCGTTTGAGCGCCGAATACGCCGTCAACCCGGAGCACATCAGCGGTCCGGCGAAAGCCGGCGACAGCGGCGCGTAATCGAGGAGATAACGCGGATGCGGGACGAGCACATGGGTCGCAAAACCGCCGTCGGCGACGATGCCGAGATGACGGTGGTCGGAGCACAGATTCTCCTCGCCGGCGCGGCATGCGGCGCATTTGTCGCAACCGATCCAGGGGTAGACCGCGACACGGCGGCCGATGGTCGCGTCGCCGGCTTCTTCACCCGCAACTTCGATTACGCCGGCAATCTCGTGCCCGAGCGTGAACGGCAGCGTGCGGCCGGCGCTGACGTCGAGCCGCTTGTCGCCGCCGAGCGAGAAGTAGCCGTCCTGCAGATGCAGGTCGGAGTGGCACACGCCGCAGCGCTCGATGCGCACCAGTACCTCGCTGCCGCGCGGCGCGGGGCAGTCGACGACCGTTTCGCACAGCGGTTGCCCATAAGCGACGAGCGATTGGCGGCGCATTTTGTTCATTGCGGCTCCTGCCGGGTAGAGCGTTGGACGTCGGCATCTTGCCCGAGACCGCGGCGCGCGGCGAGGGCCCGCGCCAGCGATACGAAACCGGCGACGGAAATGTCCTCGGCGCGGGCGGTCGGATCGAGACCCGCCGCCGCAATCAGTTCTAATGCCTCCGGGCCGAGCGTGCGCAGGCTTTGCCGCAGCATCTTGCGCCGCTGCCCGAACGCGGCTTGGGTCGCGGTTTCGAGGAGCGTGCGGTTGCATTTAAGCGGTGCCGCGCGCGGCAGAAGACGCACCAGCGAAGACGTGACTTTTGGCGGCGGCACGAACGCCGAGGGGTGAACGTCGAAGACAATTCGCGCCGCGCAGCGCCATTGCACCAATACCGACAGTCGTCCGTAGTTTTTCGAGCCGGGCGCGGCAACGATGCGCTCGGCGACCTCGCGCTGGAACATGAGGACGGCGGAATCGTACCAGGGCGGCCAGGGCTCGGTGCCGACCCAGGAGACGAGCAGAGCCGTGGCGATGTTGTAGGGCAGGTTGGCGACGATGCGCGCGGGACCGCGCGGAAGTCGCGGGCGCGGATCGAAGCCGAGCGCGTCCGCCGCGACGATGTCGAGACGGCCGGGATAGCGCCCGGCGATCTCGTTGAGCGCCGCAATCGCGCGCGTGTCGCGCTCGACCGCGATCACGCGCGCGGCGTCAAGCGCCAGGAGCGCGCGCGTAAGCCCGCCCGGTCCGGGGCCGACTTCGAACACGGTTACGCCGGCCAACTCTCCCGCCGCCCGCGCGATGCGCGCGGCGAGATTGAGATCGAGAAGGAAATTCTGTCCGAGCGATTTCTTGGCGGCGAGACCATGCCGGCGAACGACTTCGCGCAATGGCGGCAAATCGTCGGGCGCGGAAATCACGATGCGGCGAGCGGCGCCGGGCTTTCCGCGAGGGCGAGCAGCGCCGCCAGGCGCAACGCGGCGATCAGGCTGGTCGCATCGGCAAGGCCGGTCCCGGCAATGTCGAAGGCGGTGCCGTGATCGGGCGAGGTGCGCACGAAAGGAAGACCGAGGGTGACATTGACCGCGTGATCGAAGGCAAGCGTCTTGATCGGGATCAGCGCCTGATCGTGATACATGCACAAAGCCGCATCGTAGGTCGCGCGCGCCTGTTCGTGGAACAGCGAATCGGCCGGCAGCGGACCCCGCGCATCGATACCGTCGGCATTGAGCCGCGCGACCGCCGGCGCAACGATCGCGCGGTCTTCCTCGCCGAGCGTGCCGCCTTCGCCGGCATGGGGATTGAGGCCTGCGATCGCGAGCCGCGGCCGCGGAATACGGAATCGCCGGGCAAGATCGCGCGCGACAATGCGTCCGGTCTCGACCACGAGTTCGGTCGAAAGGTGCGCGAATATTTCCTTGAGCGGCAGATGGATGGTCACCGGCACCACGGCAAGTTCGGGCGACCACAACATCATCACCGGCCGCAGCGACTTGCCGGTCGCCTCCTCGGCCAGCCTGGCCAGGAACTCGGTGTGGCCAGGCTCGGCAAAACCCCAATTGTAGAGCACGTTTTTCGCCACCGGATTGGTGACGACGGCGGCGGCGGCGCCCGCCATGGCATCGGCGACGGCGCGGCGGATCGAGGCGACGGCGGCCGGAGCGCTCGATCGGTCCGGGCGGCCCGGCGCGGCGCTCACCGCGAGGTCGAGAGCGACCACCGGCAGGGCGGACGCAAATGTCGCGCCCGCCGACGTCGGCGTCACGACGGTGATCGGCACATCGAGGCCGAGCCGATCGGCGCGCCGGCCGAGAAAATC
>JASHRY010000301.1 GCA_030037105.1 Xanthobacteraceae bacterium | reverse complement strand
GGCCGCAGCCGCCGCGCCGCGCGCCGCTGGCGCAGCCGAGCGCCGCCAGCTCACGGTAATGTTCTGCGACCTCGTCGGCTCAACGGCGCTCTCCACCCGCCTCGATCCCGAAGATCTGCGCGAAGTCATCGCCGCCTACCACAAATGCGCCGCCGAAACCGTCACCCGCTTCGGCGGCTATGTCGCCAAATATATGGGCGACGGCGTGCTCGTCTATTTCGGCTATCCCGAGGCGCACGAGACCGACGCCGAGAACGCGGTGCGCGCGGCGCTGGCGCTGGTCGAAGCCATTGCCAGACTTTTTGCCGCGGACGGCAGCCATCAGGTCCGCGTCGGCCTTGCCACCGGCCTGGTCGTGGTGGGCGAACTCGTCGGCGCCGGCGAGGCGCAGGAGCGCAACGTCGTCGGCGAGACGCCGAACCTCGCCGCGCGGCTGCAATCGCTCGCGGCGCCGAACACGGTCGTGATCGCCGCCACCACGCGACGGCTCACCGGAGAATCCTTCGAATATGAGGCGATCGAGCCGGCGCGCTTCAAGGGCTTCAACGAACCGATCAGCGCCTTTCGGGTGGTGCGCGAGCGCACGATGGCGAGCCGTTTCGAGGCGTTGCGGGCAGCGAGCGTGACGCCGCTCGTCGGCCGCGAAGAGGAAATGGAGTTGCTGCGGCGACGGTGGCGGCAAATCAAGGATGGCGAAGGACGCGTCGTTCTACTGGCGGGCGAAGCGGGCATCGGCAAATCGCGCTTGACGACGGCGTTCGAGGAAAGTCTCAAAGATGAAGCTCATGTGTGCCTTCGTTACTTTTGCGAAGCGCATCATCAGGGTAGCGCCCTACAACCGATCGTGGCGCAGTTGCAGCATGCCGCCGGCTTTGCACGCGACGATACGCCGGCCGGCAAACGCGCCAAGCTGGAAAAGCTGCTGGCGCCGACAGCCGGCTATCGCGGAGCGGAGATCGAGCTGTTCGCGGAACCCTTGGGATTGGGAGAGGCCCGATCGCTCGACGCCGCGGACCGGGACCCGCAGCGCAAGCGCCGCAGGGTCCTCGCCGCGCTGATCGCGCGACTCGAAACGCTGGCGCAGCGCGACCCGGTTCTTATGTCGTTTGAGGACGCGCACTGGGCCGACCCGACCTCAATCGAATTGCTGACGCTGACGATCGAGCGCCTGCAATCTTTGCCGATCCTGCTGGTGATCACGTTCCGGCCCGACTATCAGCCGCCCTGGACCGGGCAGCCGCACGTCACCATGCTGACGCTCAACCGGCTGTCGCGGCACGAGCGCGAAGCCCTGATCGGCCATGTCAGCGGCGGCAAGACCTTGCCGCCGGACTTGCTCCGGCAGATCGTCGAGCGCACCGACGGCGTGCCGCTGTTCGTCGAGGAGCTGACCAAATCAGTGCTCGAAAACACCGACCTGCCCGAAGGAAGCGGTGAATATCTACCCGATCGGGCGGCACAGCCGCTGGCGATCCCGACGACACTGCAAGCTTCGCTGATGGCGCGCGTCGACCGCCTCGGCTCGGCGCGGGAAGTCCTGCAGATCGGCGCCGCGATCGGGCGGGAATTTTCCTACGAGCTGGTGGCCGCAGTCGCGGGCCTGTCCGATGCCGTGCTCCAGGACGCGCTCATGCGGCTCGTCGAGGCGGAACTGGTATACCTTCGCGGCACGCCGCCCAACGCGACCTACACCTTCAAGCACGCGCTCATTCAGGACGCCGCCTATTCGAACATGCTGCGCGCCCGGCGGCAGCAGCTTCATGCCGCCATCGCCATGCTCCTGGAAAAGCGTTTCCCGGAGCTGGTCAATGCGACGCCCGGGGTGATCGCGCAGCAATTCGAGGCCGCCGGGCAGAACGAGAAGGCCGTCCAATATTGGCGGCAGGCCGGCGAGCGCGATCTGCGCCGTTTCGCCATGAAGGAAGCAACGGCGCATTATTCCAATGCGCTGCGCCTGGTCGAGATGCTGCCCGACACGGCGGTGAAGCCGGAGCAGGAACTACGCATCCGCCTCGGACTCGCCATGACCCAGCAGATGGGAATCGGTCCAACCTCAAACGAGGCGGCGGGCAATTACGAGCGGGCGTTGACGCTGGGCCAGGCGCTGGGCCGCGGGCGAGAGCGCTTTCTGGCGACTTGGGGCATATGGTTTTACAGCACCGCGACCGGCCGGACCGCGAAGGCGTCCGCTCTCGCCGACGATCTGGTGGCGATCGCGCGCGAGCTTAACGATGCCGACCTTCTGGTCGAGGCTTATCATGCGCAGGTGCCCGGATCGCTGCGCACCGGAGACATCGCGGCAATGAAGACCGCCGCCGAGGAAGTCATCAAAGTCTACGATCGCGAGCGCCACGCCGATCATGCCTACTATTTCGGCGGGCACGATTCACGTGTGTGCGCCCGGGCGTTTCTGGCGCAGAGCCTTTGGGGGCTGGGCTTTCCCGATCAGGCGCAGCGGACCGTATGGCTTTGCATCGAGGACGCCCGCTCCCTGGGACATGCATTTTCCCATGCCCACGGCTTGAGCCTCGGCAGCGTCACCCTCCTTCTCCTGAACGACAAGGAGGGCTGCCGAGCCATTGTCGAGGAGCTTTACCCGATCGCCGAGCGCAACAAGTTTCCCTGGCCTCTGGCCCATGCGCGTTTCCTGCGCGGCTGGTTGCAATCACAGGAGGGCGACATCGACGCGGGTGTTGAGCAGATGCTGAAGGCGGCCGACGAGCCCTCATCCGCCGTCATGAGCACCATTTTACTGACGGTAGTCGCCGGCCAGCAGTTGCGTGCCGCGCGTTTCGACGAAGCCGCCACGACGATTCAGCGTGTCGCGACGGAGACGCATGTTCGCTTCTACGAGGCGGAGATGGTCCGAATGCGTGGCGAAATCGCACTGGGACGCGCCGACACCGCCGCCGCGGAGAACATCTTCCGGCAGGCAATGGCCGTCGCAGCCGGACAGTCGTGCCGCGCCCTCGAACTGCGCGCCGCCACGAGCTTGGCGCGCCTGTTAGGCAACTCCGGCCGCCGGCCGCAGGCGCGCGATCTGCTTGCCCCGATCTACGGCGCGTTCACCGAAGGCTTCGATAAACCGGATTTGCAGGCGGCAAGGACGCTCATCGCCGAACTGAGCTGAGCAGGACGCCATGGCGGCGCAGGTGGGGAAAATCCGCATCGGCATCGGCGGCTGGAATTACCAGCCGTGGCGCGGCGTGTTCTATCCGCCTGGCCTGCCGCATGCGCGCGAGCTGGCTTACGCCGGCGCCCGACTGACCTCGATCGAGATCAACGGCACGTTCTACCGCTCGCAGACGCCGGCGACTTTCAGGAAATGGGCGAGCGAAGTGCCGCCGGATTTCGTGTTCTCGGTCAAGGGGCCGCGCTTCGCCACCAACCGGCGCGTCCTGGCCGAGGCTGGCGACTCCATCAAGCGATTCTTTGACTCCGGCGTTTTGGAGCTTGGCGAGCGGCTCGGGCCGCTGCTCTGGCAGTTCGCGCCGACGAAGAAATTCGACGCCGCCGACTTCGGCAAGTTCCTCGCCCTCCTGCCGGCGACAACCGACGGCCGGCGCCTGCGCCACGTCGTGGAAGTGCGGCATGCGAGCTTCTGCACTGCGGAATTCATCGCGCTCTTGCGCGAGTTCGGGACGCCGGTCGTGTTCACCGACCACGCCGTATATCCCAACATCGCCGATCTCACCGGCGATTTCGTCTATGCACGCCTGCAGAAGGGGCGGGATGCGATCGCGACCGGCTATCCGCCGAAGGAGATCGACGCCTGGGCCGCGCGCCTACGCATTTGGGCGCAAAGGCGCATGCCCGACGACCTGCCGCGCGTCGATCCGGCTCGCCGCCCGGATGCGACGCCGCGCGACGTCTTCGCCTACGTCATCCACGAAGGCAAAATCCGCGCGCCGGCGGCGGCAATGGGACTCATCGAGCGATTAACCGGCTGAATGCGGCCGGGCGCCGCCCCCGCAATGCCTCATACCACCGGCTCTCGCCCGAGCGCGTGCGGGCGAAAGCCGTTCACGACCGCGTGAAAGCCTGGGCGCGCCTATCGTGAGGGACGCTGTGTCGCAATGGACGGCGGGCATCGCCGAAGCGTCTCTCTTGAACGATCGCGGGGATTTCTGGAATGATTGTGGACTATGGTTTCTGAAATGCCGCACGTCGCGACACCGGCGCGCGGTAATTGGGTCATCGACCATGCGGAGCACATTGTTTGCAGCGTCCGGGCCGCGTGCTTAAAAGCTTCGCCTCTTGTGGCCGCATAGGCGTGATATATTGAAGACCACGGGTTCCTGCGAAGAGGACGTCGGTGCCGGAATTCGCCTTAACCGACTCGTACTGGGCCGAGCGCGCTTTTGCATTCGTAGCGGCCGCTGAAGCAGCCTGCGCCCCCGAGCACGCTCTGCAGCTCTTCCGGCAAGAGATCGCACAGCTCGGGTTCAATGCGTTTCTAATGGCGGTCGTGGACGGTCGCGACTTCAAGTGGCGCGTCATCGCCAACGGCTGGCACCCGCAATGGACAGCGCTCTACGTGAAGGAGAACATGGCGGAAGCCGATCCCGTACATCGCAACTTTTTCCATACTCTCAATCCCTTCTTGTGGACCGAAGCGCGCTTTGATGCGGAGCGGGAGCTGCGCGCCAAATCAATCATGCAGCGCGCGGCCGATTTTCGGATGAACGTCGGCTTTTGCGTGCCCATCCACTACGATCATACGATCACCGCGGTCAGCATTGCCGGTGAGAAACCGGATCTCGGCGCCGGTGTCCGTTCGGCTCTGCACCTGATGTCGCTATTCGCGCATAATCGGATTCGCGCGCTCGCCAAGTCTCAAGTTGCTGGTCGCCGCCCGCTGCTCACGGAGCGAGAGCGCGAAGTGTTGCAATGGGTCTCGGCTGGCAAGTCCGACTGGGAGATCAGCGCCATCCTCCATATCAGCGAGCACACCGCGCGCGCCCATGTGAAGAATGCCGCGCGCAAGCTTAAGGCGGTGAATCGTCCGGCGGTGATTGCCGAAGCTCTGCGCATCGGCGAAATCTCGCTGAATTTCTTAGGATAAACAATCATAAATTATCGCGTTGATACCACAACTCGCTTCGGTGGCATGTACTCGTTTCGAAAGTGCGTTGCCATGTAGCTGCAATAACAATCCAGGAAGGCTGACTTCGTAAAGCGCGTTGTAATCGACCAAAGCCTTCTCCACGTCTTTTTCATCTGTCGTTGTTGGGTCTTTTATCGCTCCTTCCGATCGCGGAGCATGATTACCGCGATCAAGAGAACTACACCGTAGATGATATTTCTTACGGCCTCGGGCAGCGAGGTCGTCTGCAGCATGCTGCTCATCGCGGTGAATAACAGTGCGCCGCCGAGAATTCCCAAATAGTGGCTGCGGCCCCCGGTAATACTCGTGCCACCGATTACAACAGCCGCGATGGAAGCAAGCAGGTAAGGTTGCCCCATATCGTAGTAGGCCTGATCGGAGAAGCCGGCCAGCATGAGACCGACGATCGCGGAGCAAACGCCACTGACAACATACACGGAAATGGTGACCGTGCCGGTGCGCACTCCGGAGAGTCTTGCCACCCACTCGCTGTTGCCGAGGGCGCGTACCCGGCGCCCGAAGCCGCTGCCGTTTAGCACCAATGTACCGCTGGCCACAAACGCCGCCAGGAACCACACCGCAGGTGGCAAGCCGAGAAGGCGACTGTTGAGAAACCAGAGCAGAACAGGGGGTGCATTGCCGATCGGGGCACCATGGCTGAACACGAGAGCTATGCCTTCGAGTATGCTTCCCGTCGCCAACGTCGCTATTATCGGGGAAATGCTCAGACCAGCCACCAAGACGCCGTTGAAGAATCCAATTATGGCGCCGATGCCCAATGCAAGCGGGATAGCCCATGTCGCCGCGGCATTAGATCCGTTGGCATAAGTCGTCACGACAATTGCCGGAAATGTGATCGCCCACGGTACCGATAGATCGAGGCCGCCGGCGGTAATGACAGCTCCCTGCCCCAATCCAAGAATCACGAGAAAACTTCCGAATTTAAGCAGAGAAACCAAGTATGTACTGAACTGGAAATTGCGCCCATTGATCACCGCAGTCGCGCAAAGCACCACAATTAAAATAGCGTAGGCTGGCAACACGTAGCGCAGAGTGTTCGCGTGTCTGGTAAACCAGTCGGAAGGCTGCTGCGTCTGTGATTTTGGCGGTGCGGTAACGAGCGCATTCCGCGTTCGGGAAAGCACAGGATACGATCGGCGGCGCGTCCAATACCCTCGCAGGTCGGCCAAGTCCGGAAGCTGCATCCGGGCACCAAGTCCGATTACGGCAGCCAAAAGAACCACCCCTTCGACGATGGGCACGTAGTAAGTACGTACACCTAATACTAGAAAGATATTGACGATGATCGTTAACGTGAGCGCGCCGAAAACAGTACCTACCGAACCGCCACGTCCTCCGCCAATCAACGTTCCGCCAAGCACGACGGCGGTAAATACTTTGAGCAAATAAGGTGTGCCTATTAGCGGATCTCCGGAGCCAGCATTCGCGGTAATGAACAACCCCGCCCATCCAAAGAAGGATCCGGCAATCGCAAACGACAGAAAACGAATAAATCTCACGTCCACGCGATTGAATTGAGCGGCGCTGGCGTCGCTTCCGATGGCGTATAACGCCACGCCGAAACGTAGCTGCTTGAGATACAGCCACACCAGCACGGCGAGTACCATGATCAAAATTGGCATCGGCAGTACGTCGGGGATAACGTCGCCAACTAACAGATTGGCAAAATCGTTGGAGACGGTCCCGCCCGGGTATTTCAGGATAAGCAGCGCGGCTCCCTGAACGACGAACATCGTCGCCAAGGTGACGATGATTGATGGAAGGCGGAGATAGCTCACAAGCGCGCCATTGATCGCCCCGATCACAGCGCCAATTCCGAGTGCGATTACACCTGCAAAAATTGTGTACGTCCCGACGTCCAAATGGGCCGATCCAAGTTGAGTGACGAGAATGACATTGACTAGGGAAATGACGGCACCGGGCGAAAGATCTAGCCCGCCACCCACGATAACGATCGTCTCACCGATACCGGCCAATGCTAATGTCGTGGCACTCGCCGAAATAGTACTCAGATCAAAATAGCTCAGATAGTGAGGGCTGACGGCGATCAGAATTATAACAACAAGGAGCAATACCAGGAACGCAATGATGCCGCTTTGCTGCGGAATTGTGGAGCGCAGCCGCAAGATCCTTTGCGGCAATGTCACAGCTTCATCGGACATCACTATGCCAATACGCGCTACTCGGAAGCGCTCGCGTGGAGTTGACCGGTCGCCCATTCATGATTCGGAAGGCACTTCTCCGACCAACTTATCTACGATGCGCCCACAGTGAAACACCATGACTTGATCGCAAGATAACCAAGTCGAGGATTCCCGTCGAGTAGAACAAAACCAACGCACCGGGCTCGAAATAGGACGGATCCGGCGTAAGTCTTCGTTTTCGTGCTAACATCAATTTGACGGATGAGGACCTCGGCTGAATCAATCACTCTGCGACAACAATCTTCTTTCGGTCGCCGCCACCGAATTCCCGCGCCAAGCTCCAGAGGGCGTGTTTTGCCGGCTTGACTACATTGAGCGCTCTCCACATTACATTTGGTGTTCCAGATGGAAACGGACGCCCGCATGCACGAATACATCTTCGTGTGCATGGATGGAGTTACAAGAAGGTCCTTTCGATCTATGATCTTCCGACAGCGAGAGATAACCGGTTGGGCTGAGCGCGCAGCCGCCTATTGTCCTTCAGGGACTGTGCCCTTGAGGGCCGAATACAGATCAAGCTCGGGAACCTTGGGACTCCAAACATCGATGAAATAGTTTGAAGGAGCGACTGAGAGAGGAACAACGGTACAGGTGTAGTTCGTCTTGATAAGCTCAGCTCGATCGGCCTTTTCGCAAAAAACGTTCTTTTCAGTGTCCACGTTGGCTACCGGTACGTTGGTGACCAAAGGCATCGGAATCTGGGTGACTTTAGGTACGTTCTGACCATCATGAATGTTGATAGCTAGTTTGAATGCGTACGGAGCCGCCCACGGGGGCGATCCCATCGACACACCCGGCCCGCCAGCCGTGTTGTTACCCGCCTTGACCGGCAGCATGGAATTGCGGAATCCATTCGTGCCATTTCCGGCGCAAGGTTTGAGATTCTTGCGACCAGCCTCGATTTCCAACTTCACGAATTCACCGCATCCGGTCTGCGTCCAGACGCCGTCAATGCGATCCCAGCCTTGAGCGGCTATAATCTGCGCCATCTTCTGGCGTGCAGTAGCCGGATTCCACATGCTCGGCGTGTCGGCGATAATCTTGATGCCAGGATATTCGGCAAAGATAGCCTTAGCAGCCGCATTGCGCCGGGTATCGACCATGGTGCCGGGAATGCCGCCCATAAATATAATGTTGCCGTGCCCATTGAGCTTTTGCGCAAGCCATTCGGCGGGGCCGGCGCCGGCCCATTCCTGGTCAATGCCGACATAATGTGCGCAAGGTTCAGTAACCTCCGCGTCCCAAGTGACGAAGGTAACGCCTTTTTGGCACGCGGCCCGGACTGCACGATTAAGCGCAGTCGGCGAGATCGGCCAAGCGAGGATGACGTCTGCCCCGGCTTGAGTCATGGCGTTGATTTGCTGCTGCTGCGTTTGGGCGTCACCCCGGGCCGATTGGATTTCGAGCGTGACCCGGTTCTTATAGTTCTTGGTCTTCGCGATGGCGCGCAAGAGGTTCGTGGATGCATCCATCCAAGTATTACCGTCGAAGCCGGTACTCACGTAAATTTTCAATGCTTTTTGTTCCGTTGCAGTAGACGGCGCTTGAACGGCGGCAACCAAACCGCAGGCTATCGTGCAGGCGAGCAGTACGGATTTTATCGGCTTCCAGGTACCCATGATTATTTCCTCTCTGCTATTTTGGTTCTTGAGACCGGCCAACCATTCCCAATTTTAGTTTATCGCAGGTTCGATGTTCTGGCAAGCTCAGGAATGATTATTTCTCTGTAGGAACTTCACAACACCCGGAAAAATGAAGCCTTTAATGCGCTGGAACCATGCCGGTTTAACGTACCGGCATGAGCCGTAAGACCTTTATAACGGATGCTGTCCGCCTTATTGTCCACCTTTCGGGGTGCTTATTATCGGCTCTTCGGGACCGTTGTCGTTGGTCCTTTAATATGCGCGGTGGCTCGGTTTTTTCGAGCTGCGTGACTCGGTTTTTTCGAGTTGCCTTGAGCGAAAAATAAGCTTATTTAGGGTGTATAGCAACTTATTTTCTCAGGAATAAAAACGTTGCGACTAAGTCGAGGAGGTAGGCATGGCCGACACGTTTGGTCTGGCAAAAGCGGCAGTGATGACCGATGCCAGTGCAAGATCGCGCGCCCAAACCGGTGACGCCACCTGGAATCTTAGGCAAAAAATCGCACTGACTTGCCGCATCTTATTCGACGCAGGCCACGCATCTGGGCTTGCCGGCCAGATCTCGGCGAGAGGTCCAACTCCGAACACGTACTATACGCAACGGTTCGGTCTCGGCTTTGAAGAGGTGACGGCGAGCAATCTGCTCCTGGTCGACGAAGACCTGAACGTTCTCGAGGGGCGGGGCACGCCAAATCCAGCCAACCGATTCCATTCGTGGACCTATCGTGCAAGGCCCGACGTCGCATGCATTGTTCACACGCACGCGCAGCACACGTCCGCGCTTTCAATGATTGGTACACCTCTCGTCGTCTCGCACATGGACACATCGCCGCTCTGGGACGATTGCGCACATTTGCGGGAATGGCCGGGGGTGCCCTTCGGCAACGAAGAGGGGAAGCTCATTTCCGAGACTCTGGGGAACAAGCGAGCGTTGCTTCTGGCCCACCACGGCTTGCTCGTTGTCGGCAGCGGCCCCGAGGAGGCCTGCTTCTTGGCTCTCGCATTTGAAAGAGCCGCAAGGCTGCAGTTGCTAGCGAAATCGGCTGGGGAGATTCGACCGATTGAGCCGCAGTTGGGCCGCGAAGCCCACGATTGGAGCTTGGGCGAATCAAATGTGGGCGCAGACTTTCAATATCGCGTCCGCCGGATTCTCAGGGAACATGCGGATTGTCTGGAATAGTGCAAGTGGCACGCGCGTCGCAGCCCTGTTCGGTGCCACACCGAAGCGACTTTCAGTAAATTCGAATGCAGGGAAGTGATGAAAAACAGCAGCGCGGCTATTAACGGTGTTTGAGCCGGCGCCAGACATGAGGGAGCTAATGCCATGGACGCGACCATGACCACGGGAATCGGCGCTCACCTCACGCGTCTGGAAGATGGACGTTTCCTCGTCGGGCGCGGCCAATACACCGACGACATCGTGCGCCCGGGTCAACTGTACGCCCAGTTTGTGCGTTCGCCCCACGCACACGCCAAGATTACTCATATAGACATTCAGCCGGCACTCAAAATGTCCGGCGTGGTGGCCGTGTTTACCGGTGCCGATCTTGCTGCCGACAATGTTGGCAGCCTGCCCTGCGTTTGGGGAGTAGTCGGCAAAAACGGCGTGCCGATGAAGGAGCCGTCATATCCACCGCTGGCGATCGATACGGTACGTCACGTCGGGGATGCGTTCGCCGTGGTGCTGGCCGAGACCAAGGAGGCCGCCAAGGACGCCGCGGAGGCTCTTAGGGTCAGCTATCAGATGCTTCCTGCCGTAACCAGCCCAATGGCGGCACTCAGGAAGGATGCGCCCCAACTTCACCCTGAGGCTCCGGGCAATCTCTGCAACGACTGGGAACTGGGCGACAAGGCTGCAGCGGAGGCAGGGATTGCCAAAGCCGCGCACATTACCCGGCTGTCGATCGTCAATCAGCGGCTGGTGGCGAATGCGATCGAGCCGCGCTCGGCGCTGGCCGAGTACGATGCGGCCAATGGTTCCTACACACTCTATACCAGCTCTCAGAACCCGCACTTCATCCGTTTTTTGATGTGCACCTTCGTGCTGCATTTGCCGGAGCACAAGGTGCGGGTGGTCGCCCCCGATGTCGGCGGCGGCTTCGGCTCGAAGATTTTCCACTATGCCGAGGAGGCCGTAGTCACCTGGGCGGCGAAAAAAGTGGGACGGCCGGTGAAGTGGACGGCCGAGCGGACCGAATCCTTTACCACAGACAGGCAATGCCGCGACCATGTCACCGAGGCCGTTCTCGGGCTCGACAGGGATGGCAAGTTTCTGGCGCTCAAGGTTAGTACGTTGAGCAACGTGGGTGCCTATCTGTCCCTCTTCGCCGGACCGGTGCAAACATTGCTCTTCGGCACGCTCATGGCCGGGCAGTACACGACGCCAGCAATCTACGTCGAGGGCAAGGCGGTGTTCACCAACACCACGCCTGTCGATGCTTATCGCGGCGCCGGCCGCCCTGAAGCAACCTACGTGCTCGAGCGGATCGTCGAACAAGCTGCCCGCGAGTTGGGGATCGATCCCGTAGAGTTGCGCCGGCGCAATTTGATCCCTGCCGACAAGTTTCCTTATGACTCGCCGATGGGCGTGACCTACGATACTGGGAACTTCCAGGCGCATCTTGATCGCGCCCTAGATCTCGGTGAAGTCAAAGATTTTGTCGCTCGCAAGGCGGATAGTGCCAAACGCGGCAAACTCAGAGGCATCGGCTTTTCATGCTATATCGAGGCCTGCGGCATGGCGCCCAGCGCGGCGGCAGGGGCGCTTGGCGGGCGCATCGGTCTCTACGAGGCAGCAGAAGTACGCTTCGACCCGACCGGCACCGCGACCGTCTTCACCGGCTGCCACTCGCACGGCCAGGGACATGAGACGGCCTTCGCCCAGATCGTGTCGGACAAACTCGGACTGCCTATCGAGAAGGTCGAGGTCGTATATGGCGATACCGCCCGCATACCGTTCGGCCTAGGCACTCACGGTTCGCGTTCACTCGCCGTCGGCGGCTCAGCCATAGTCAAAGCGATCGACAAATTGATTGCCAAAGGCAAAAAGATTGCGGCCCACATGATGGAGGCGTCGGACGAAGACGTCGTGTTCGAGAACGGCCAGTTTAAGGTGGCCGGCACCGATAAGGCGACGCCAATTGGCGACGTGGCTTTCACCGCCTATGTGCCGCTTAAATACCCGCATGACAAACTCGAGCCCGGCTTCGACGAAAATGCCTTTTACGATCCGACCAACTTCACTTTTCCCTCGGGCACCTACATCGCCGAGGTTGAAGTCGATCCGGAGACGGGAATAGTCGAGATCGTGCGATTCACGGGAGTCGATGACTTCGGTAACATCATTAATCCGTTGATCGTCGAAGGGCAGGTCCACGGCGGTGTGACACAAGGCATTGGTCAGGCGCTAGTCGAGCATTGCATCTATAACACAGACGGCCAACTGGTAACGGGCAGCTATATGGATTACGTCATGCCGCGCGCCGACCAGCTAACGAACTACCAGACCGACTTCACCAACTCACCGTGCACTCATAATCCGCTGGGCGCGAAAGGCTGCGGCGAGGCCGGCGCCATCGGCTCTCCGCCGGCTGTCATCAATGCAGTGCTAGATGCGCTCGCTGCGCTGGGCGTTACGACGCTCGACATGCCGGCCACCCCGAATCGGGTGTGGCGAGCGATCCAAGCAGCCTGCGGTGCGAAAGCGGCGGCCGAATAGAATTGAGCAGAAGGTAGATGAGATAGTCCGCTGCGCGCATTATCCAATCACCATTCTCGCGGGACGGTGCGTCCTCCCCGAGGGTGAAAGCCGGAACTCGGCAATTTCATTTTCCCTGTTCGCGGTCCAACAACGGTTCGCGACTGCTGCGGGGTCCGGATCGACCACGAGATCGCCGCCCGTGGTACAGCGAGTGCACTCCGAGATCACGCCAAGCTTCCGTTCGTTGCGTTCAAAACGAAATCGGCCGGCCAGGGCACGGCGTCAATGACGGTTGCCGGATCAACAGATCATCCGATCGGCTTCAGCCCTTTGGCGAATTTTTTGAAGTTTCGGACATAATTGTGAGCACCGGCGGTGATTGCCTTCACCGCAGCTTCATCGAGCGTACGGATGGTACGCGCAGGGGCGCCCATAATCAGCGATTGTTCGGGAAAAGATTTGCCTTCGGCGACGAGCGCGCCGGCAGCTATAAGGCTATTTGCGCCGATACGCGCGCCGTTGAGCACGATGGCGCCCATTCCGATCAGTGAGTTAGCGCCAATCGTGCAACCGTGCAGGATAGCATTGTGACCGATGATGCAGTCGGCTCCGATCGTAAGCGGCAAGTTGAAATCGGTATGCAGCGTTGCATTATCTTGAACCTGCGAGCGTTCGCCGAGCTCAATCCACGCGTCATCGCCGCGCAACACCGCGCCGAACCAAATGCTGCAATCGGTTTTTATACGCACTTTGCCAATCACCGCCGCAGTCGGCGCGATCCAATAATGGCCTTCCTCCGGTAAATATGGCTTCTGTCCGTCGAGCTCGTAGATCATGTGCAATGCGTCGCCACGCTCATTTCAATCGACCCGCTCAGAACTTGACGCGATCGGCGCCCTTGAGGCCGAGCAGGGCGCGCGCCTCGGCGGGCGTGGCGATCTCATAGCCGAGATCCTCGACGATGCGGCGGATCTTCGCGACCTGCTCGGCATTGCTCTTGGCGAGCTTGCCCGGCCCGATATAGAGCGAATCCTCGAGGCCGACGCGCACATTGCCGCCTATCATCGCGGCATTGGTGCAAAAATTCATCTGGTGGCGGCCGCCGGCCAGCACCGACCACAGATATTGATTGCCAAACAGCCGGTCGGCCGTGCGCTTCATGAACAGGAGATTGTCGAGATCGGCGCCGATGCCGCCGAGAATGCCGAAGATCAGTTGCAAAAAGACCGGCGGCTTGAACAGGCCGCGGTCGATGCAATGGGCGAGATTGTAGAGGTGACCGGTGTCGTAGCACTCGTGCTCGAATTTGACGCCGTGACCCTCGCCCAGCGTCTTATAGATCTTTTCGATGTCGCGAAACGTGTTGGGGAAGATGTAGGCGTCGGAATTGAGCAGGTAAGCCTCCTCCCAGTCGTATTTCCAGCTCTTGTAGCGCCGCGCCATGGGATAGAGCGCGAAGTTCATCGATCCCATGTTGAGCGAGCACATTTCCGGCGAGAGCCGCTGCGCCGCCGCGATGCGCTGGTCGACCGTCATGGTCACGGCGCCGCCGGTGGTGATGTTGATCACCGCGTCGCAGCTCTGCTTGATGCGCGGCAGGAATTGCATGAAGACGTTCGGGTCGGGCGAGGGCCGCCCATCCTTCGGGTCGCGCGCGTGCAGATGCAGGATCGCGGCGCCGGCCTTGGCGGCGTCGACCGCCTGTGTCGCGATCTGATCGGGCGTGATCGGCAG
>JASHRY010000300.1 GCA_030037105.1 Xanthobacteraceae bacterium | reverse complement strand
GCGCCGCCAGCGCAGCCGAAGCGGCGAGGAACGAGCGGCGGCTCAGTCGCGACATGGTTTCCGGATGGTTGGTTGGCCGCAGATTGCCCGAACCGCGGTTGGTGCGCAAACTGGGCCGCTTCATGGCCGCTTGTGCTTGTGGAGCCGCAACGTTACCTCCGCCGTTCCCGAGCGGGATGACTTAATCTGCGCATCGTCATCCCGCTCCAAGCTTTTGTATTGTCGCGCGGCCGGACGGAAAACCGGTTCCCATTTTTCCCGGACGCGTCCAAGAGGACGACATGCTCGACGACACGGTCAAGGCGCTCGCGCAAATGGTCTCGCCGCCGCTGCGCGCGGTGCTGTGGAAATCGATCGGGCTCGCTTTGGCGCTCATCATCGCGGTCGCCGTCGTGCTCGACCGGCTGATTTTCCGGCTGATCGAAACCGGCAGCGCGTCGATCGAGACGACGCTTGGGCCGCACGCGCACGCGCCGGCGAGCGCGCTCGCCTGGTTCCTCTCGGTCGCCGCCGGCTTCGGCATCCTCGTCGGCAGCGTCCTGCTCATGCCGGCGGTCACCGCCTTTGTCGCCGGCTTTTTCGCCGACCAGATCGCCGACGAGGTCGAACGCGTGCATTATCCGGCCGATCCGCCCGGCGTTGCGCTGCCGCTGTCGCGCGCGGTTCTCGAAGGCGGCAAGACGGCGCTGCTCGCGGTCGCGGTCTATCTATGCACCACGCCCTTTGCGCTGTTCGCCGGGTTTGGCGCGCTGATATTCTTTCTCGCCACCGCTTGGCTCCTCGGGCGCGAATATTTCGAACTCGCCGCCATGCGCTTTCGACCGCCGGCGGAGGCGAAGGCGTTGCGCCGGCGCAATGCCGCGAAAGTCTACGGCGGCGGATTGCTGATCGCGGCTTTCGTCACGATTCCGGTCGTCAATCTGGCGACGCCGCTGTTCGCCATGGCGCTGATGGTGCACGTGCACAAGCGGCTGGGCGGGAGGACACCGCCGCTGATCGGTCGTTCGTCAGGATAATCGAGTCAGCGCCACACCTCGTCCGCCAGTTCGACGACCATCCGGAGCTTCGCCCATTGCTCGTCCTCGGCGAGCACGTTGCCCTCCTCGGTCGAGGCGAAGCCGCATTGCGGCGACAGGCAGAGCTGATCGAGGGCCGCATATTTGGTCGCTTCCCCGATGCGCCGCTTGATGTCGTCCTTCTTCTCCAGATTGCCGCTCTTGGTGGTGACGAGGCCGAGCACCACGATCTTGTCGCCCTTGGGCAGGAACCGCAGCGGCTCGAAGCCGCCGGCGCGCGCGGTGTCATATTCGAGGAAGTAGCCGTCATAGTTCAATTTGCTGAGCAGGGTTTCGGCGACCGGCTCGTAGCCGCCCTCGGAAATCCACGTCGAGCGGAAATTGCCGCGGCAAACATGCGTGGTGATCACCATGTCGGCCGGCTTGCCTTCGAGCGCCCGGTTGATGACGCGGGCGTAGTCCTGTTGCAGACGATCGGCGTTCAAGCCGCGGTCGCGGGCCTTTTTCAGCTCGGCCTGCGAGCACAGATAGGCCCAGGCGGTGTCGTCGAATTGCAGGTAGCGGCAGCCGGCATCGTAGAAGCCGCGGATCGCCTGGCGGTAGGTCTCGGCCAGGTCGTCGAAGATGGCGTCGCGGTCGGCATATTCCTTGGTGACGACCGCGTTCGGCTCCAGGCGGAAATGCAGCGTGGCCGGGCTGGGTATGCACATTTTCGGCAGAACGCGCGTGTGTGCCTTGAGGAACTTGAAATGTTCCAGCATCGGATGATTGGCGGAGAAGCCGAGCTTGCCCTTGACGCGGATGCTCTCCATGCGGCTCTGGATGCCGTGGAACTGGATGCCGTGGTCGAGCGCGTAACGCTCCATGCCGTCGAGCATGCCGTAGAAATCGAAGTGCCACCACGAGCGGCGGAACTCGCCGTCGGTCGCGACCTTGAGCCCGACGTCTTCTTGTTTTTTGATGATCTTCTCGATCTCGCGGTCCTCGACCTCCTTGAGCTGCGCCGCGCTGATCTCGCCCCTTTCCCGCTTCGCCCGCGCCTCTTTCAGCGGCGCGGTGCGCAGCAGGCTGCCGACCACGTCGGCGCGAAACGGCGGCTTGTTTCTGGTCATTGGTACGTTCCTCCTGGCCCCGCCAGCAAAGTACCGGGCGAGCTTCGCGTGTCTTGTTAACGGCAAATCCTCACCACATGGCGCGCGGCTTGGCAATTTCCCCATTCGCCTCGGCAATGCGGCGGCCCGCCGCGCCGTGACCGGATGCCTCGGTTCGGCTAAGCTTGCAGCGAAATATACCGACGCGGGCCTTCGCCGCCGGAGCGGGGGCATTCCGTAAAACGTCGGGCCGAGGGAGGACGACATGGCGGACATGGCCGCTGCTCCGGCGCCCTGGTACCGGGCGCTCACCTTGAGCCAGTGGCGCACGCTCGCGGCGACCAATCTCGGCTGGATGTTCGACGGGTTCGAAGCCTACGCGCTGTTCCTCACCGTCGGTCCGGCCATGCACACGCTGCTCGACCCGTCGCAGTTTTCGCGAATTCCCGCCTATGCCGGCATGGTGGTGGCGATCACGCTGCTCGGCTGGGGCGTCGGCGGGCTCTGCGGTGGCATTCTGGCCGACTATATCGGCCGCAAGCGGACGATGATCTACGCCATCCTCGCTTACTCGATCCTGACCGGGCTCACCGCGTTGTCGTTCGACTGGATTTCGTTTGCGCTGCTGCGCTTTCTCGTCGGCATGGCGATCGGTTCGGAATGGGCGACCGGCTCGTCCATGATGGCCGAGCTGTGGCCGCAGAATGCGCGCGGCAAGGGCGCGGGCCTGATGCAATGCGGCCTCGGCTTCGGCTTCTTCCTCGCTTCGTTCATCTGGCTGTTCATCGGCAGCCTCGGACCGGGGGCGTGGCGATTGATGTTCCTCGTCGGCATTCTCCCGGGCTTTCTGGCGCTGTGGATCAGGCGCTCGATCGCGGAATCGCCGGCCTGGCAGGAGGTCGATGCCCAGCGGCGGCAAGCGCAGGAGCGCAAGCAGAGCGGCGCGGCGCTGGCGGCGAACGACCGCGCGCTCACCCGCTTCACCATCGCCGACCTGTTCGCCGAGCCGGAGACCCGCCGCCGCGCGATCCTGGTGTTTTTGCTGTCGCTCGCCACGACGCTCGCCTGGTGGGGCATCTCGTCCTGGGTGCCGCCCTATATCGCTTCGATCGCCGGCAAGGCCGGCCTGCCGGCGCGGCAATGGGCGAGCTACGCCGGCATGGCCTATAATGTCGGAGCCATCCTCGGTTATGTCGGTTTCGGTTTTCTCGCCGACGGCCTCGGTCGCAAGCCGGTCGCCATGCTCTACTACGCGGCGGCTTTCCTGCTCACCCCGGCGCTGTTCCTGTGGACGCGGGATGTCGATCTGCTGCTCCTCGTCGCCGCCGCGAACGGGTTCTTCACGCTCGGCCAATATTGTTGGATGCCGGTGTGGTTGCCGGAACTCTTCCCGACGCGCTCGCGCGGAACGGGCATCGCCTTCGCCTTCAATGCGCCGCGTTTCATTGCCTTCCTCGGTCCGCTCTTCGCCGGGGCGTTGATCGTCGCGTTCGGCGGTTACAGCCGCACCGCCATGATGTTCTCGTTCATCTACATCCTCGGCTTCTGCGTCGCTCCGTTCCTGCCGGAGACCAGAGGCAAACCGCTGCCGGCGTGAATCGGAGTGTTGAATGGCGGACGGGGCCGTTTCTCCCTTTTCCGCCGTTCACTACCGGCCGTTCACCTTTCGCGGGGAAAATAGCGATCCGCGCGCGCGCCGGGCGGGCGCTGGGGACGGGCCAACAGCACCCCGGGAACTATCGGCGCCGTACTCGCGCGCGGACGTGACATCTGCTAGTGGGGGCCGATTTGCGCCGGATGGCGGACGGAAGGCCAGTTGATGTACGAGCAGCCGATCTGGAGCGCGGCATGTTGACGAGGTTGCGCGGCTCGGCACGCTTATTGGAGCGACAGGTCGGCTTCAATCGACTGGGCGCGGCGGTCAGCCTCGCCATCTTCGTCGTCGCTGCGGCGGTGCTCTATCACATCCTGCGCGATATCGATCCCGACGAACTTTTCGCCGCGCTCGAGGCGACCGACTTGCGCACCCTCGGCGTGGCCGGCCTCTTCGTCGCCGGCGGCTACCTGACGCTCACCTTTTACGACCTGTTCGCATTGCGCACGATCGGCCGCTCCGAAATGCCGTACCGCGTGGCGGCGCTGGCCGGCTTCACCAGCTATGCGGTGGGGCACAGCGTCGGCGCCAGCGTCTTTTCCGGCGGCGCGGTACGCTACCGGATTTATTCCGATTGGGGCCTGAGCGTGATCGAGGTCACCAAGATCTGCTTTGTCGCCGGGTTGACCTTCTGGCTCGGCAACGCCACCGTGCTCGGCTTTGGCGTGCTCGACGCGCCGCAGGCCGCGCATGCCATCGACCAACTGCCGCCCTGGCTCAATCGCGTCATCGCGCTCGCGATTCTTGCCGTGCTCGGCTCCTACGTGGCATGGGTCTGGGTCAAGCCGCGCGTGATCGGCCGCGCCGGCTGGCAATTGACCTTGCCCGGCGGCCCGTTGACGCTTCTTCAGATCGCCATCGGCATCCTCGATTTGTCGTGCTGTGCGCTCGCCATGTACATGCTGGTGCCCGACGAGCCCCATCTCGGCTTCGTCACCGTGGCCGTGATTTTCGTTACCGCCACGCTGCTCGGCTTTGCCAGCCACGCCCCTGGCGGCCTCGGCGTGTTCGACGCCGCCATGATGATTGCGCTGTGGCAGTT
>JASHRY010000299.1 GCA_030037105.1 Xanthobacteraceae bacterium | reverse complement strand
TGCGCGGCGAACCAGGCAAGCCATTCAGAGATGGTTTTAGGCATTCACGGGCCTCCGATAGCCCTCTAGGGCTAGTAGGTTCCCGTTCGCAATATAGGCCGATTTGGTAATTGTTCATAGGGGATATATCGGCCCACTCCCCTAAAAGAACATATTGCGAACGAAGAACAGATCGTGTACAGTGCTGCTATCGCAGGTTGCCAAAGGGGCAAGCAAGGGATTGGCGGGGGTCCGTTGTGGGGCTTCCGAATCCCGGCCATAAGGAGCACGACCAATGAGCGCAGCGCTTCGTCTCGTCGAAGGATCGTCCATGGACAAATCGAAGGCCCTTGATGCCGCGCTCTCGCAGATCGAGCGCAATTTCGGCAAGGGCTCGATCATGCGGCTCGGCAAGAACATGCGGTCGATGGATGTCGAGACCATCTCCACCGGCTCGCTCGGGCTTGATATCGCCCTCGGCATCGGCGGACTGCCGCGCGGCCGCGTGGTCGAAATCTACGGCCCGGAATCCTCGGGCAAAACCACGCTGTCGCTGCATTGCATCGCCGAGGCGCAGAAGAAAGGCGGCATCTGCGCCTTCATCGATGCCGAGCACGCGCTCGACCCGATCTATGCGCGCAAGCTCGGTGTCAATGTCGATGACCTCCTCATCTCGCAGCCCGACGCCGGCGAGCAGGCGCTGGAAATCGCCGACACGCTGGTGCGCTCCGGCGCGGTCGACGTCGTGGTCATCGATTCGGTCGCGGCCTTGGTGCCGCGCGCCGAGCTCGAAGGCGAGATGGGCGACAATCAGCCCGGTTTGCAGGCGCGGCTGATGAGCCAGGCGCTGCGCAAGCTCGCCGCCTCGATCAACCGCTCCAACACGATGGTGATCTTCATCAATCAGATCCGCATGAAGATCGGGGTCATGTACGGCTCGCCGGAAACCACGACCGGCGGCCACGCGCTCAAATTCTACGCCTCGGTCCGGCTCGATATCCGCCGCATCGGCGCCATCAAGGAACGCGACGAGGTCGTGGGCAACCAGACCCGCGTGAAAGTGGTGAAGAACAAGCTCGCGCCGCCGTTCAAGCAGGTCGAGTTCGACATCATGTACGGCGAGGGCGTTTCCAAGACCGGCGAACTGATCGATCTCGGCGTCAAGGCCGGAATCGTCGAGAAATCCGGCGCCTGGTTCTCCTATGACAGCCAGCGCATCGGCCAAGGTCGCGAGAACGCCAAGGCTTTCCTCAAGGCCAATCCCGATATCGCGGCAAGGATCGATGCTGCGATCCGGCAGAATGCCGGCCTCATCGCCGAGAGGATTCTCACCGGCGAGGACGGCGAAGGCGCCGCCGAGGGGGGCGCCGCCGACGGCTGAAGCGGGTCATTCCGGGGCGCCACGAAGCGGCGAACCCGGAATCCATATTCGCGAACGGTGGTTATGGATTGCGGACTGGCCGCGGCGCGGCCATCCGGAACGACGGTATTACGAGCCGCGGCGCTCCGCAGTCCAGGAGCCGGAGCATGAGCGCGTCTTCCAGGAGCCGTGGCCGGCATTGGCCGCGAGGCGGCCGAGGCCGGCGGCGTGCGTGTCGCCGTGGCTGATGATCACCCTGACGGCGCCGTTGGCGGCGACCCTGCCGCTCACGTCGATCGCCATGTCGCCGCCATTGGCGACGACGCCGTTGGCGATGCGCATTGGATAACGATAGCTTGCGATGCAATCGCCCTTTTTGGTGACGATCGATACGCTCCATACGCCGTCATAGCGCGGCAACGCCAGGCTTGACGTGGCGGTGAGAGCGGCCGCCGCGGCAATCAGCGCGCCGGCGGCCCAGCGAATGTGGTCGCGCGAAGAATTCATCGAAGCCCCCCGGCTTTTCGGACGAACGGCCCGTTCTCGACGTTGTCGCCCACGGCCGCGGCCCGTTCTCGTCCGCTCAATTCCGCAATCGTCAATCTGTAGAGAATAAAAGTTCAGATCGGGTTGATGGCCGCCGTCGAATTATCGAGATGAGCCGCCGGGTTCACTCGTGCTCGTCGTCCGCCTGGTAGGGCTCGTCGTAACCGTGGCGGCTCGAATAGAACAGCAGCGCCATCAGCCCGCAGCCGACGACCAACGAAAAGACGATGCCGAGCGCCATGGCGATATAGCCGGTCGTCGGCATGGGCGAACCTGCGAGCGACATCCAGGAACCAGTGACGTACCACGCCACGACCGCCAGCATGGCAAGGAGCGGGGCCACGAGCGCGATAGTTCCCAGGAACTTGAATTTGCGCATGTCGGTGAGATAAGCGGGGCGCGCACGCCGCGCCAGCGCCCCGTCGTTCAGGTCGTCGCCTTTTTCAGATTCTCGTCCACTTTGTCGAGGAAGCCGGTGGTGGTGAGCCATTTCTGCTCGGGACCGATGAGCAGCGCCAGGTCCTTGGTCATGAGACCGGCCTCGACCGTGCCGACCGTGACCTTTTCCAGCGTCGCGGCGAAGCGCGCGAGCGGCGCATTGCCGTCGAGCTTGGCGCGGTGCGCCAGTCCGCGCGTCCAGGCGAAGATCGAGGCGATCGAGTTGGTCGAGGTCTCGCGGCCCTTCTGATACTCGCGATAATGGCGCGTGACCGTGCCGTGGGCGGCCTCGGCCTCGACGGTCTTGCCGTCCGGCGTCATCAGCACGGACGTCATCAGCCCGAGCGAGCCGTAGCCTTGCGCCACCGTGTCCGACTGCACGTCGCCGTCGTAGTTCTTGCAGGCCCAGACATAGCCGCCCGACCATTTGAGCGCCGCCGCCACCATGTCGTCGATCAGCCGGTGCTCGTAGAACAGCTTTTTCTTCTCGAACTCGGCCTTGAATTCCGTCTCGTAGATCTCCTGGAAAATGTCCTTGAAGCGCCCGTCGTAGACCTTGACGATGGTGTTCTTGGTCGAGAGATAGAGCGGATAGCCGCGGTTGAGCGCGTAATTCATCGAGGCGCGGGCGAAGTCGCGGATCGAGGCGTCGAGGTTGTACATCGACATGGCGACGCCGGCGCCGGGGAACGCGAAGACCTCGCGTTTGATCTCGCCGCCGTCGTCGCCGAGAAAACTGAGGTAGAGCTTGCCCTTTCCCGGCACCTTGAAGTCGGTGGCGCGGTACTGGTCGCCGTAGGCGTGGCGGCCGATGATGATCGGCTTGGTCCAGCCGGGAACGAGCCGCGGCACGTTCTTGCAGATGATCGGCTCGCGGAAGATGACGCCGCCCAGAATGTTGCGGATGGTGCCGTTCGGCGAGCGGTACATTTCGTGCAGGCCGAACTCCTTCACCCGCGCTTCGTCCGGGGTGATGGTGGCGCATTTGACGCCGACGCCGATCTTTTTGATGGCCTCCGCGGCTTCGACCGTGATCCGATCGCGGGTCTCGTCGCGCTTTTGGATGCTGAGGTCGAAATATTCAAGATCGATGTCGAGATAGGGAAGAATCAGCTTGTCCTTGATCATGCGCCAGATGATCCGGGTCATCTCGTCGCCGTCGATCTCGACCACGGGATTGGCCACTTTGATCTTCGCCATTGTATTTACGACCTTGCAGCCGCCCGGGGTTCCCTCAAGGAGAGGACGGCGGCGCCCGCGCCAGGCGCCCGCCGGCGGCGCCGCTATAGCATCCGCATGTTGTACGCGAAAGCGGAATGGAGAATGATTCGCGCGGCGTGATCGAACCGAACCGTTCAGACTGCACGCGCATCCAGGTGTGCATCCAGGTGTATTGACCCATGCCCGGAGCGGGCACCGACAAGACCAAGGATTGGAGCGCGGGGCCGGGGCCGGTCGTGATCCTGGTCGAGCCGCAGCTTGCGGAAAATATCGGCGCCGCCGCGCGCGCCATGGCGAATTTCGGGCTGTCGCGGCTGCGCCTCGTTGCGCCGCGGCCGTCATGGCCGAATGCCAGGGCGCGCATGCTGGCCGCCGGCGCCGACCGCATCCTCGACGGCGCCGCGCTCTATGCCGGCGTCGAGGCCGCGATCGCCGACTGCACCTTCGTCCTTGCGGCGACGGCGCGCGCTCATGACCAGGCCAAGCCGGTCGTCGGCGCGGCCGAAGCCGCCGCCGTGATGGCGCCGCGCGTCGCCGCCGGCGAGACCGTCGCCGTCCTGTTCGGCCGCGAGCGCAACGGCCTCGAGAACGATGAAATCGCGCTCGCCGACCGCATCCTGACCTTCCCGGTCAATCCGGCATTTGCCTCGCTCAATCTGGCCCAGGCCGTTCTCGTCGTCGCCTACGAATGGTTCAAATTGGCGGGCGGCGGCAAGCTGCCGTTCTCCATGCCGGCGAGATCCGCGGCCGCGCCGAAGCAGCAGCTTCTGGCCTTCTTCGCCGCGCTCGAACGCGAGCTGGAGAAGGTCGAGTTCTTTCGCCCGCCGGACAAGCGCGCGACCATGCAGATCAATCTGCGCAACATTTTCGCGCGCATGCAGCCGACGCGGCAGGACGTCCGCACGCTGCATG
>JASHRY010000298.1 GCA_030037105.1 Xanthobacteraceae bacterium | reverse complement strand
CTCCTCGCGTCCGCCGCGGTCGCGGCGATGTCCGGCACCGGCGTCGCCCAGGAGAGTACCACCGCGACCTACGACGATTGGGTGGTGCAGTGCCGGATCGAAACCAGCCCGGCACAGAAGATCTGCGCCATGGCGCAGATCACGCAGGTCCAGGGCAAGAACCTGCCGTTCTCGCGCGTCGAGGTCCAGCATCCGACCAAGGGGCAGCCGGTCAGGCTCGTGGTGCAAGTTCCCGTCAACGTCTCGTTGGCCGCCGACGTTCGCATCCAGACGAGCGATTCCGATCCCGGCGTGACGGCGCCGTTCGCGCGTTGCGTGCCCGCCGGCTGTTTCGCCGAGTTCGAAATCAAAGACGACGCGCTGAGGAAATTCCATGCCACCAAGACCCGCGGCAAGCTTTCGTTCAAAGATTCCGGCGGCCACGAGATCGTCGTTCCGCTGTCGTTCAGAGGATTCAACCAGGCCTTCGATGTATTGGCGACGGAATGATACGGAGGCCGGCTCATCGCGTCCCGGACTGGCCGCTTCAGGCCGGCCCCGTCGGCTCGGACCTGGAATGACGAATCCAATCAGGCGGCGCGAGCGCGCCGTTCACGCCGCGATTTCATTCGGCTGGAATACATAGGTCGAGCTGCAGAATTCGCAGGTCACGGTGATCTTGCCGTTCTCGATCATGTCGTCGCGGTCGGCTGGCGAAAAGCTGCGCAGCATGGCCTCGACGCTCTGCCGCGAGCACGAGCACTGGGCGTTGACCGGCGCGGCGCGGAATACGCGCACGCCGTGCTCATGGAACAGACTGTAGGCCAGGCGCTCGCTCGACAGCGCCGGGTCGATCAGCTCGACGTCCTCGACGGTGGCGAGGAGAGAGCGGCCCTCGATCCAGGCTTCATCCTCGGGCAGCACATGGGGCTCGGTGCCCGGCGGCGCGTCGCCGGGATCGAGGTCCGCCTGACGCGCGCGTTCGAGCGACTTGGGCAGGAACTGGAGCAGAATGCCCCCGGCGCGCCAGCGCCGCCGCGCGCCGTTCTCGCCGGCGCGAAACTCCTCGGCGACCACGAGCCGCACCCGGGTCGGAATCTGCTCCGAGCGCGAAAAATATTCGTGCGCCGCATGTTCGAGAGTTCCGCCGTCGAGCGGGACGAGCCCCTGATAGCGGCTCATGTCGGGGCCCTGGTCGATGGTCATGGCGAGATGACCATGGCCGAGCAGACGCCCCGGCGCGGCCGCGTTGGCGGCGATGGCGGCGGCAACGCGGCCGGCGTCGAAGCGGGCGCAGGCGCGCACCCGGCCGGGCGAAGCGAAATCGACGACGAGCATGCGTACCGGACCGTCGCTCTGCGTCTGCAGGATGAAGCGCCCTTCGAATTTGAGCGCCGAGCCGAGCATGACGGCAAGCACGATCGCCTCGCCGAGAAGCTTGGCCACGGGCGCCGGGTAGTCGTGACTGGTCAGGATGGCATCGACCGCGGGCCCGAGCCGCACGATGCGGCCGCGCAGGTCGAGCGACTTAATCGCGAAGGGCAGGATGGTGTCGTCGCGGCCGGTCTTCGCCGGGGCGCGAACCGGGATGCCCAAGTCAAAATCATTCATTGTAGCCGAATATAGGCGGTGAGGGGCAAAACTGTGAGCCCTCCCAGCATTAAAGGCCGTCAGCCGCCAGGCACCAGGTCAGGATTCCCTTCTGCGCGTGCAGGCGATTCTCGGCCTCGTCGAAGACCACGGAATGCGGCCCGTCCATGACCTGGTCGGTCACCTCCTGGCCGCGATGCGCGGGCAGGCAATGCATGAAGATGGCGTCCGGCTTGGCCCGCGCCATGAGCCGCGCATTGACCTGATAGCGCTTGAGCAGGTTGTGGCGGCGGGCGCCGTTGCGGTCGCCCATCGAAATCCAGGTGTCGGTGACGACGCAATCGGCGCCCTTCACCGCCTCTTCCGGGTCGGTGCCGACGCTGATCGCGGCGCCGGAGGATTTGATCCAGTCGAGGAGCGGTTTTTTCGGCGCCAGTTCCGGCGGGGTGGCGACGCGCAGGCGGAAGGCGAACCGTTCGGCGGCGTGCATCCACGAGGTGAGCACGTTGTTGGCGTCTCCGGTCCAGGCCACGGTGCGGCCGCGGATCGGGCCGCAATGCTCCTCGAACGTCATCACGTCCGCCAGCACCTGGCACGGATGCGAGCGCCGCGTGAGGCCGTTGATGACCGGCACCGTGGCATGGCGCGCCAGCTCGGCCACGGCCTCGGGATCGAGCGCGCGGATCATGATGGCGTCGACGTAGCGCGAGAGCACGCGCGCGGTGTCGGCCAGCGTCTCGCCGCGGCCGAGCTGCATCTCCTCGGCGGTCAGCGTGATGGCATCGCCGCCGAGTTGGCGCATGCCGACCTCGAAGGAAACGCGGGTGCGCGTCGACGGCCGCTCGAAAATCATCGCCAGCGTCTTGCCGGCGAGCGGCCGGTCGTCGCCCCCGCGCTTGGCCTTGAACGCGCGCGCGGCCGCGATGATGGCGCGCAAGTCCGCCGCCGGGATGTCGATCAAATCGAGGAAGTGGCGGACGGCGCTCATCGCGCCGCCGCCCGGCTCTCCCCTGCCGGGGTCGCGGCATCGCCGGAGAGCGCGCGCTGCAGCCGCGCGCAGGCGCGGTCGAGGCGGGCGACGCCCTCGGCGATCTCCTGCTCGCTGATGATGAGCGGCGGCAGCAATCGCACGACATTGTCGCCGGCGGCGACCGCGATCATCTTCTCGGCGCGCAGCGCTTCGACAAGGGTGCCGGCCGGAACAAGAGCGCGCAAGCCGACCAGCAGCCCCTCTCCGCGCACCTCGGCGATGAGCGCAGGGTAGCGATCCTTGATTTCGGCGAGCCGCTGCTTGAACAGGAGCGCGATGCGCTGCACCCGGTCGAGGAAGCCGGGCGCCAGCATCACGTCGAGCACCGCGTTCGCCACGCTCATCGCCAGCGGATTGCCGCCGAAGGTCGAACCGTGGCTCCCGACGGTCATTCCCTTGGCCGCCGCGCCCGTCGCCAGGCAGGCGCCGAGCGGGAAGCCGCCGCCCAGCGCCTTGGCGAGCGCCATGATGTCGGGCTTAACGTCGTTGCGCTGGTAGGCGAACAGTTCGCCGGTGCGTCCCATGCCGGTCTGCACCTCGTCGAAGATCAGGAGCAACCCGTGCCGGTCGCACAGCGCGCGCAAGGCGCGCAGGAACGACGGCGCGGCTACGCGCACGCCGCCTTCGCCCAGGATCGGCTCGATCAGGATCGCCGCGGTCTCGTTGCCGATCGCACGTTTGGTCGCATCGAGATCGCCGAACGGCGCCTGATCGAAGCCGTCGACCGCGGGCCCGAAACCGTCGAGGTATTTTTTCTGACCGCCGGCCGCGAGCGTGGCCAGCGTGCGGCCGTGAAAGGCGCCCTCGAAGGTGACGATGCGGTAGCGTTCCGGCGCGCCGCTCGCCGATTGGTATTTGCGCGCCGTCTTGATCGCGCATTCCACCGCCTCGGCGCCGGAATTGCAGAAAAAGACGACGTCGGCAAAGCTCGCCTGGCACAGGCGCCGCGCCACGCGCTCGGCTTCCGGAATTTCGTACAGGTTGGAGACGTGCCAGACCTTGCGCGCCTGCTCGGCGAGGGCGGCGAGGAGCCGCGGATGGGCGTGACCCAGCGCGTTGACCGCGACGCCGGAGGTAAAGTCGAGATAGCGCTCGCCGTTGGTCGCGATCAGCCAAGCGCCTTCGCCCCGCTCGAAGGCGAGGTTGACGCGCGCGTAGGTCGGCAACAGATGCGATGTCACGGCTGAGCCCGCGGCCTGCTGCGCAGCAACAATCTGCGCGGCCAAAACGAAATGTGCCGCCTCTCCGGGCGGCACGATGAGCATTCTATGTCGATGTGGATTTCTGTCAACACGGGAAAATGCGGCCAACGATTCGGCTTGCCCCCGCTGTCATCCACACCAGCAGGAAGGTGTGGACGCGCATTGCGCGACTCTTGCGCCCGACTCCCGCCATATTGTAACCTTTTGATCGTCGAGTACGACATCTCGTGCGGCGGACGTTCTTTACGACAGCGTTGGTGATGCGTGCGTGTTGGGCGGCTGTGCGCCGCCTGACGCAACGGGGGATTCCATCACGGCGATAGCGCACTTTGAGGAGGATTGGGCATGTCGTGGACTGACGAGCGGGTCGAGCTGTTGAAGAAGCTCTGGTCCGACGGTCTCTCGGCGAGTCAGATCGCGGCCGAACTCGGCGGCATTACCCGCAACGCGGTGATCGGCAAGGTGCACCGGCTGGGGCTGTCGGGGCGCGCCAAGAGCGCTTCCGCCATGCCGCGCCCGCGCAAGGCACGTTCGCCCGCGCATATATTGCGCATGGCGCGCGCCTCGATCCGCGGCAATACCGCGCTCGCCCACGCCTACGAGTTCGAAGCGGAAGCGGCCCCGGAGCTGATCGAGAACATCATCCCGATCGGCCAGCGCCGCACCATCCTCGAACTGACCGAGCAGACCTGCCGCTGGCCGATCGGCGATCCCGGCACCAGCGAGTTCTTCTTCTGCGGCGGCAACACGGTCAGCGGCCTGCCCTATTGCGCTTACCACTCCCGGGTCGCCTATCAGGCGGCCGCCGACCGCCGCCGGGACCGACGTCCGGCGCGGTGACGCCGGTCATTGGGCGCAGAGCCGAGGCCGTTTACTCGGCGCGGCCAAAACGATCGTCGAGCGCGTAGCCGGCGCCGCGCACGGTGCGGATCGGGTCGTCGGCGTGGCCGCGGTTGAGCGCCTTGCGCAAGCGGCCGACATGCACATCGACCGTGCGCTCGTCGATATAGACATCGTTGCCCCACACGCCGTCGAGCAATTGTTCGCGGGAAAAGACCCGCCCGGGCCGTTCCATGAGGAATTCCAACAGGCGAAACTCGGTCGGGCCGAGATCGACCGGGCGGCCCGAGCGCGACACCCGCTTCTTCTCGCGATCGAGGTCGAGGTCGCCGATCGTCAGCATCGTGGCGACGCGCTCGGGGCTTACGCGGCGCAGCAGCGCGCGAATGCGGGCGAGGAATTCCGGCACCGAGAACGGCTTGACGATGTAGTCGTCGGCGCCGGTGGCGAGCCCGCGCACCCGCTCGCTTTCCTCGCCGCGCGCGGTCAGCATGATGATCGGCAGGCCCTGGGTCTGCGGCCGCGCCCGCAGCCGCCGGCACAATTCGATGCCCGAGAGGCCGGGCAGCATCCAGTCGAGCACGACCAAGTCCGGCGCGGTCTCGCGCAGGCGGGTATCGGCCTCGTCGCCGCGAGCGACGGCGTCAACCTCGTAGCCTTCGGCCTCGAGGTTGTAGCGCAACAAAGTGGTCAACGGCTCCTCGTCTTCCACGATCAGGATGTTGGCGCTCATACGCCTCCTCCTCCGTCATTCCTGCAATAGCGTCGCACCAAAACTCGTGGTGTCGCCCTTCGGCCGCTGGTCGGTGATCGCGCGGCCTTCGATCATGTAATAGACGGTCTCGGCGATGTTGGTGGCATGATCGCCCATGCGCTCGATGTCCTTGGCGCAGAACATGAGATGCATGCAGATGGTGATATTGCGCGGGTCCTCCATCATATAGGTGAGCAACTCGCGGAACAGCGACGTACAGAGGGCGTCGACCTCCTCGTCGCCGTTCCAGACCGCGAGCGCGGCCTGCAGATCGCGGCCGGCATAGGCGTCGAGCACCTGCTTGAGCAGCGCCGATACCAGCGTGGCCATGTGCTCGACGCCGCGGATCAGCTTTTGCGGGTAGAAGTCGCCGTCGAGCGCGACCACGCGCTTGCCGATGTGCTTGGCATGGTCGCCGATCCGCTCGAGGTCGTTGCACACGCGCATCGCGCCCACGATCTCGCGCAGATCGACGGCCATGGGCTGGCGCCGGGCGATGGTGAGCACCGCTTTTTCCTCGACCACGCGTTGCAGGGCGTCGATCGCGGGATCCGCGGCGATCACGCGCTCGGCGACTTCCGTGTCGCGCTCGACCAGCGCTTTGGTGGCGTCCGCGATCTGCCGCTCGACCAGCCCGCCCATTTCGGCGACCGTGCGCGCGATTTCCTGCAGATCGGTGTCGAAAGCCTTGGCGGTATGGTCGAACCTGGTATTGTGCTCGGTCATGGCGGTCACCCGAAGCGGCCGGTGATGTAGTCCTGCGTGCGCTGATCGCGCGGCGCCGTGAACATCTTGCTCGTCGAATCGAACTCGATCAGTTCGCCGAGATACATGAAGGCGGTGAACTCGGACACGCGCGCCGCCTGCTGCATGTTATGGGTGACGATCACGA
>JASHRY010000297.1 GCA_030037105.1 Xanthobacteraceae bacterium | reverse complement strand
ATGGCGGCGCACCTGCCGCGCTTGCTCGAACGGGCCGGCGCGACGCCGCTGCAGGCGATCGCCGCTGCGGCGCTGGTCGGGCCGGCGCAGGTGGCGGCGCGTTTGGTCGAATTCTTCGTCTTGCACCGCATCCATCCGCTGGTGTCCGCCCGGATCGCGGCGCTGCTGCATCCGGTCGGCGCTGCTGTCCTGGCCATCATTGGGCCTGCGGCTGCGGCGGCGTTCGCCGTTTTCTACGGCGCCGGCAACGGCCTTTTGACCATCGCGCGCGGCACGGTGCCGCTCGCCGTGTTCGGCCCTGAGAGCTATGGCGAGCGCACTGGTCTCCTCGGCGCGCCGGCGCGCGCGGCGCAGGCGCTCGCCCCGCTTCTCTTCGGACTTCTGCTCAACGTCATGGGACCGTCGGTCATTATCGTATCTGCGGCGCTCTGCCTCGCCGCCTTTGCCGCGCTGCTCTGTTTGCGGACTTCGCGGCCGCAATAGAGCGCGTCCAGGAAGAGTGGGAACTGGTCTTCCGCCCGGACGTGCGACAATACATAAAGCGTAGAGCGGGATGACGATTTGAAGATAAGTCATCCCGCTTGTTTCGCCATTCCGAGGCCGATTACCCGCGCACCCACCAGCAGTGCATCCGCCGATAGAGCACCGTTCCGCTCGGCCGATATTGCAGTTCGTACCAATCGACGCAGCGGCGGTAGAGAAGCGGCCGCGGATTGACCTCGATGCGCGGGTGGACGCGGAGCCGCTTGGATGACACACCCGCCGGTTGCAGTGTCGTCGGCGCGGTCTGGGCCTGCGCGGGCGCAGCGGCGACGAGCACCAGCGCGGCGAGACCGGCGAGCGCCATGAGCGATCTTGCCGACATGGTTCTCCACCTTGTTCTCACCGACGCCAACTTCCTGTATCCGGATGCGGCGGTCAACCGCGCCGCGCGCCGTCTGGTCGAGCGCCCATTTGTAGCATCAGTCGGCAATCAAATCGCTGGAAGAGACGAAGAGCAGTCCGATCATAAGATGCCAGAATACGCGACGTTCCCCTCCTCGCCGCTCGCTTCGTCACGGGGGGGAGGAGTACGATTGAAGTGCTTATTCACTGATCCTCAAACTCTTAGCCTATTTTCACTATTATCAAGCGTCTTTTGCTCACTAGGTTTGGTCTATGCGCCCCGAACACATTCTCACGCCCACCCCGGCCGGAATCTGCTGCAAGCTCGGCTCCTTCCATATCGACCCGACGCGGCCGGTCGAGCGGGCGCTGATCACGCACGCGCATTCCGATCATGCGCGTGCCGGCCACGGCGCGGTGCTGGCGACGCAAGAGACGCTCGATCTCATGCGGCTGCGCTACGGCGAGAATTTCGCCGGCACGAGCCAGACGATCCACTATGGCGAGAGCGTGAATCTCGGCGGCGCCAAGGTCACGTTTCATCCCGCCGGCCACGTGCTCGGCTCGGCGCAGATCGCGGTCGAGGCCGACGGCCGGCGCATCGTCGCCTCCGGCGACTACAAGAACGTTCCTGACCCGACTTGTGCGCCATTCGAGCTGGCGCGATGCGATGTGTTCATCACCGAGGCGACGTTCGCCCTGCCGGTGTTCCGTCATGGTGACCCCGCCGGCGAGATCGCAAAGCTTTTACGGTCGCTGGCGTTGTTCCCCGAGCGCGCGCATCTCGTTGGCGCCTATTCGCTCGGCAAGGCGCAGCGTGTGATCGCGCTCCTGCGCCGAGCGGGCTACGACGCGCCGATCTATCTGCACGGCGCCATGGAGCGCCCCACCCGCTATTACGCCTCCCGCGGCATCGCGCTCGGCGAATTGCGCACGGTGCGCGGCGCCGACAAGGCGGAGCTTGCCGGCACCGTCACCGTCTGTCCGCCCTCGGCCTTGATGGAAGTCTGGACGCGCCGGTTTCCCGAGCCGGTCACCACCTTCGCTTCAGGCTGGATGCGGGTGCGCGCGCGGGCGCGCCAGTACGGCGTCGAACTGCCGCTCGTCATTTCCGACCACGCCGACTGGGATGGCCTGATCGCGACGGTGGCGGCAACCGGCGCCGGCGAAATCTGGGTGACGCATGGCCAGGAAGACGCGTTGGTGCACTGGTGCGCCACGAGTGGCCGCAAGGCGCGGCCGCTCGACATCGCCGGCTATGGCGAAGAAGACGATGCGGAAACATCAAGCGAAACGGAAATCGGCGGTGATGCTCAAAACATTCCCCCTCTTGAAGGGAAGGGTCAGGGAGGGGGGTCGGGTACAAATGCTTCTGACGAGAATTCATCTCCCTCCCGATTGTCGCGGACTTCGTCCACGCCAATCGACCTCACCCACAAGGGAGGAGCTAATAAAAACAACGGCGAGAACGGTGAAGAGTGATGAACCGCTTCGCCGCACTGCTCAATCGCCTCGCCTACGAACCCGCGCGCAACAGCAAGCTGCGGCTGATCACGGACTATTTCCGCTCGACCGGCGATCCGGAACGCGGCTGGGTGCTTGCGGCACTCACTGGCGCGCTCAGCTTCCCGCATGCCAAGCCGGGATTGATCCGCCAACTGATCGCGGAGCGGACCGATCCGGTGCTGTTCGAACTGTCCTACGATTACGTCGGCGATCTCTCCGAGACCGTGGCGTTGATGTGGCCTGCACAATATTCGCCGCCTGCCCAGCATGTTTCCTCCCCCCTTATGGGAGAGGGTGAAAGAGGGAGGTTGGAGGGGAACGGCTTGCGTTCACCCCCCTCCCAATCGCAATCGCCTACGGCGACCGCGATCGGACTCCCCCACAAGCGGGGAGGTAACGGTAATGCCGACGAAGAATTGAGTTTGACAGCGGTCGTCGAAACGCTCGCCACGCTCGGCAAAGCGCAATTGCCGCAGCAATTGTCGCGCTGGCTCGATGCGCTCGATGAAACCGGCCGCTGGGCGCTGATCAAGCTGGTCACCGGCGGCCTGCGCATCGGCGTTTCCGCGCGGCTCGCCAAGGCCGCGGTGGCCGCGCTCGGCGCCGCCGATGCGCAGGACATCGAACTTCTTTGGCCCGGGCTTGCCCCGCCCTACACCGCGCTGTTCGCTTGGCTCGAAGGCCGCGCGAAAAAACCGACGAACCGCGATCCGGCGCCGTTCCGGCCGCCGATGCTGGCACACGCGCTCGACGAGACCAACTTGGCCGCGCTCGATCCAACCGCGTTCATGGCCGAATGGAAATGGGACGGTATCCGCGTGCAGGCTGTCACCGCGTCGCTAGCCTCTCCTTCCCCGCTTGTGGTGGAGGGCGCGGCAGGAGGCAGCATGGTCGCACGGCTCTATTCGCGCACCGGCGAGGACATTTCCAAAAGCTTTCCCGATCTCCTCAAGGTGCTGCGGTTCCCCGGCGCGATCGACGGCGAACTCCTCATCATGCGCGAGCAGCGTGTGCAGGCGTTCAACGTGTTGCAGCAGCGGCTCAATCGCAAAAGCGTCACAAGCAAGCTCATGGACGAATTTCCCGCCCATCTGCGGGCCTACGATCTTCTCGCCGACGGTGAGGAGGATTTGCGCGAGCTTCCGTTCGCCGCGCGCCGCGCGCGGCTCGAAAGCTTCGTCGCGCGGCTCGGCGAGCCGCGCATCGATCTTTCCCCTCTCATCCCTTTCGCGACCTGGGACGACCTCGCCTCCGCGCGCAAGAACCCGGCGGCGGCGGGGGCTGGCGGCGACGCCGCGGCAGTTGAAGGCATCATGCTCAAGCGGCGCGACGCTTCCTACATGCCAGGCCGTCCGAAAGGGCCATGGTGGAAGTGGAAGCGCGACCCTTTCGTCATCGATGCGGTGCTGATGTACGCCCAGCGCGGCCACGGCAAGCGCTCCTCGTATTATTCCGACTACACTTTCGGCGTCTGGACGCGCGGTGAGCAGACGGAAGAGCTGGTTCCGATCGGCAAGGCCTATTTTGGTTTTACCGACCAGGAGCTCATCCAGATCGACCGCTTCATCCGCCGCAATACCACCGGCCGCTTCGGCCCGGTGCGCGAGGTCGTGCACCGACCGGATCAAGGGTTGGTACTCGAAGTCGCCTTCGAGGGGCTGCAGCGCTCGACGCGGCACAAATCCGGCCTGGCGATGCGGTTTCCGCGCATCAACCGGCTGCGCTGGGACAAGCCGCCAGCCGAGGCCGACCGCCTGGAACGGCTGCAGACGCTGATGGCGCGGATCGGACACGGATCCCCGCCGTGAGCGACCCAGCTCGGCCGCCTCGACAGGTGCCTGCTACGGTCACTCTGCGCCGCGGCCGCAGGGGCGATCTCGCTGCGCTCGTCGCGCTCGAACGCGCGGTATTCACGACCGACGTTCTCTCGCGGCGAAGTTTGCGCCATTTCCTTGCGTCGCCGAGCGCCACGCTGATCGTGGCGGAGGAAGCCGGCAGACTCGCGGGCTACGGGCTTGTTCTTTATCCGCCGCGCTCAAAGCTGGCCCGGCTTTATTCCATCGCAATCGCCCCGCATGTCGGCCGGCGCGGCGTCGGGCCGCTGCTCCTCGCCGCGGCCGAGGCGGCGGCGAAGCGCCGACGGCGCCGGGCGATGCGCCTCGAAGTCCACGAGCACAACACCCGGGCGATTGCGCGCTACGAGAAATCGGGCTACCGGCTGTTCGGCCGGCATCGCCACTATTATGACGACGGCGGCGACGCGCTGCGCTTCGAGAAGCCGCTCGCGGCGGACGCTTCGCCCCGCGCCGCTCAAGCGGACGCGGCACCTGACTCCGAGGAGCGAATCGGTTTTGATGGTGGACATCATCGGGCGCGCAGTCGCCATCCGATTCGTTTCCGGTTATGACACGTTTGTGCTTTGCCTAGCCTCGCACGCATGATCGACCCGAGCCCGCACAGACATCGACACGCCGTTTTAGACTGGAAAGGGACCCATCCATGACCGGCTGGGTCATCCTCGTCGATCAGCCCCGCGATCTGCCCAACGCCGAGACCCCGCACAAGGTCATCACCACGACCGAATACCTGGCGCGGCCTCGCCTGTTCGAGATGGGCCGGCCGAAGCTGGTCAATCTCGCCCGCTCCTACGCCTATCAATCGAAGGGCTACTACGCCTCGCTCCTCGCCGAAGCGCGCGGCCATCGCGTGGTGCCGACCGTCGAGACCATGCTGGAGCTGCGCGAGCAGAAGCTTTACGAGCACGCCTTGCCCGAGTTGGAGGACGAGCTCAACCGCTGTGCCCGGCGCGCCGACTTTCAGCCCGACGCCGAGTGCAAGCTGCTCGTCTGTTTCGGCATCGCCCGCGACTCCCGTTTCGAATCGTTCGGGCGGCTTCTGTTCGACTGGTTCCGCTGCCCGGCGCTGGAAGTAACCGTGGATCCCGGCGACTGGCTTTCGATCGACCGCATCCGGCCGCGCAACATCAACCGGCTCGCCAACGGCGAGGCCGAGTTCTTTCGCGAGTCGCTGCGCAATCACACCAGGCGCGAGTGGCGCGATCCCAAGGCGCGCACGGTCGCCAAATACGATCTCGCGGTGCTCTACGATCCGAACGAGAAGATGCCGCCGTCATCGCCGACCTCGATCAAGCATTTCGCCCGCATCGCCGAGAAGATGTCCGTCGATGTCGAGCCGGTCACCAAACGCCAGCTCGCCGAGCTCGCCGAGTTCGACGGCCTGTTCATCCGAGAAACCACCTCGATCGACAATCACACCTACCGCTTCGCCCGCCGCGCCTGGCAGGAGGGCATGCCGGTCATCGATGATCCGATCTCGATGATCCGTTGCACCAACAAGGTGTTTTTGATGGAACTTCTCGGCCAGAACCAGGTGCCGACCCCGCCCACCGTCATCATTGCCGAGGACACCGACCTCGCCAAGGCGATCGATGAGCTGAGTCTGCCGCTGGTGGTGAAAATTCCCGACGGGTCGTTCTCGCGCGGCGTGCACAAGATCGAATCGGCGGCCGAGTTCAAGCGGGTTTGCGATGAGCTGTTCGAGGAAACCGATCTCCTCCTGGCGCAGAAATTCCTGCCGACCGACTTCGACTGGCGCGTCGGCGTGCTTGCCGGCGAGCCGCTGTTCGTGTGCCAATACCGCATGGCCCGCGGACATTGGCAGGTGGTGAAATACCGGCCCGACGGCTCCTCGCGCGAGGGCGGCTTCCGGGCCTTCGATGTCGACCAGGCGCCACGCGAGGTGATCGACGTGGCGGTCCGCGCTGCGCGGCCGATCGGCGATGGATTCTACGGCGTCGACCTCAAACAGACCGACCATGGCATCATCGTCATGGAGGTCAATGATAATCCCAACCTCGAGCACGGCATCGAGGATGTCGTCGGCAAGGATGAAATCTGGACGCGGCTCCTTCGCTGGTTCATCGACCGCTTCGGGCAGTAGGCATCATCCGCGTCATTCCGGGGCGCCGCGCGCTTCGTGGCTTCCTGAATCACGGTATTCCGCCGTCCTCACATCCTCGAGCGGCCAGCGGGCGCGGGGAGCGGTGGCGAGCGAATCGGTCAAGCCCAGCGCCAGCCGCTCGGCGCCGGCCCAGGCGATCATGACGCCGTTGTCGGTGCACAGAGCCGGCGGCGGTGCAACGAGCGACGTGCCGATCTCGAAAGCGACGCGGTGCAGGACCTTGCGGATCGCCTGGTTCGCCGCCACGCCGCCGGCGCAAACGAGCGCGGTGGGGACGCCGACGCGCTCGCAGAAGAGCTTGAGGCCAATGCGCATCCGATCCCTGACCACGTCGACCACCGCCTGCTGGAACGAGGCGCAGAGGTCGGCGACGTCGTGATCGGCAAGCGGCGCGATCTTTTCCGCTTCGAGGCGCAGCGCGGTTTTGAGCCCGGATAATGAAAAGTCGGCGTCCCGGCGCCCGATCATCGGCCGCGGCAGCGCGAAACGCTTGGGATCGCCGCGAACGGCCTCCTTCTCGACTAGCGGGCCGCCCGGATAGCCGAGGCCGAGCAGCTTCGCGGTCTTGTCGAAAGCCTCCCCGATCGCGTCATCGAGGGTCCCCCCGAACCGCAGGTAATCGCCCACGCCGCGCACGCCGAGGATTTGCGTGTGGCCGCCGGAGGCGAGAAACAGACAATAAGGAAACGGCGTCGCATCGGTGAGGCGCGCCGTGAGCGCGTGCGCCTCCAGGTGATTGACCGCGATCAGCGGCTTGCGGTGGGTGAGCGCGATCGCCTTGGCCATGGTCAAGCCGACGATGACGCCGCCGATCAAGCCCGGCCCGGCGGCCGCGGCGAAGCCGTCGAGGGAATGGAAGGAAACTTTGGCTTCATTCATCGCCTTGGCGATGACGCGATCGAGCGCTTCGACATGGGCGCGGGCGGCGATCTCGGGCACCACGCCGCCGAATTCGGCATGCTCGTTGATCTGCGAGAGAACGACATTGGCGAGGATTCGGCCTCGCCCATCGTCGGTCCGCTCGACCAGGGCCGCGGCCGTCTCATCGCAGGTGGTCTCGATGCCGAGGATGATCATGGGTGTATATTATACGGCTCGTCGTTTCGGAGCGCGCCGCCGGCGCAACCCCCGGAATCCATATTCATGATCGGCGGTTATGGATTCCCGCCCCGGCGGACGCCCGCGTCCCGGAATGATCGAGCGTGCGGCCCAGCATTTGAAGGTCCGATGGCACAATCCTTGACCGAGACGGCTACCCTGCGCATCGGCTCGCGCGGCTCTCCGCTCGCGCTCGCCCAGGCGCGCGAAGTCATGCGGCAGCTCGCCGCCGCGGGTGTCGACGCGGAGCGGATCGAGATCCAGGTGATCCGTACGACCGGCGACCTCATCCAGGATCGGCCGCTCAACGAGGCCGGCGGCAAGGGGCTCTTCGCCAAGGAAATCGAGGAAGCGCTGCTCGCCGGCCAAATCGACCTCGCGGTCCATTCTTCCAAAGACCTTCCGACCGTGCTGCCGGCCGGCCTCGTGCTTGCCGGTTTCCTGCCGCGCGAGGATGCGCGCGACGCGTTCATCAGCCGCAAGGCGAAGGCGTTGCGCGAGTTGCCGCCGGGCGCCGTGGTCGGCACCGCCTCGCTGCGGCGGCAGGCCTTTGTCAAGCGGTTGCGGCCGGACCTCAAGGTGGTGCCGCTGCGCGGCAATGTGGGAACGCGGCTGCGCAAGCTCGATGCCGGAGAAGTGGACGCGACGCTCCTCGCCGTCGCCGGCTTGAAGCGGCTTGGTCTTCTCTCGGCAGCGACCGCAATCCTCGACGCCGACGAATTTCTTCCGGCGGTCGGCCAGGGGGCGATTGCGGTGGAGACGCGCGCGAACGACGGCGCCACCCGCGCGCTCGTCGGCACGATCAACGATGCCGACACCGCGACGGCGCTCGCCGCCGAGCGCGGCTTTCTTGCCGTGCTCGACGGTTCCTGCCGCACGCCGATCGGCGGTCATGCCAGGATGAGCGGCGCAACAATCCGCTTTCGCGGCATGATCGTCGCGCCTGACGGCAGCGAGGCGTTCGAGGTTTTCCGCGAAGGCCGTCGCGAGGATGCGGCCGAGCTCGGCGCCGATGCCGGCCGCGAGTTGCGGCAGCGCGCCGGCGCCGCCTTCTTCGCACGGATTTGACCGTGCGTCTTCTGCTGACGCGGCCCGAACCCGACGCCGAGCGGACCGCCGCCGCGCTGCGCGCGCGCGGCCATATCGTGGTCGTCGCCCCGCTCATGCGCATCGAAGCGATCAAGGATGCGGAGATCGGAACCGGCCCCTGGGCGGCGATCCTGGTCACCAGCGGCCGCGCGGCGACGGCGATCGGCGCCCACCGACGCTTCGCGGAATTGCGCGCATTGCC
>JASHRY010000296.1 GCA_030037105.1 Xanthobacteraceae bacterium | reverse complement strand
ACAATTCCTTCGTCAGTAACCCGGACTGTACCGATCAAACGACCGGGCCAGAACACTCTATGCAGCCGGTGCGGAGGCGGAAATGCTGTCGCTTTCAGTACATCCGGAAAATCCACAGTCCCTGGTGGACCAAATCGTCACCGGCGTGGCGCGGCAAATTGACGATCGGCAATTGCGGCCCGGCACCAAGCTCCCTTCCATCCGCAGCTTCGCCAAGCTGCACGACATCAGCCGTTTCACCGTGGTGGAAGCCTATGACCAACTGGTGGCCAAGGGTTACCTGCAATCCCGCCGCGGCGCCGGCTTCTACACTTTGCCGCCACGCCGCGGCCCGGTGCAAGCCGCTCCCGCCGTCGATCAAACTCGCAACCAGGAACTGGTCTGGTTGATCCGGCGTTTGCTGGAAGCGCAAGAGAACACCGTCCTTGTCGGCGGGCCGTGGCTGCCAAACAGTTGGCTCGACGAAGCCGGCATCCGCCAGCACTTGAATGCGCTGGCGCGAAAGAACGGTGCCTATCTGCTCGAATATGGCAATCCGTTCGGCTATTTGCCGCTGCGCGAACATCTGTCGGTCTTGCTGGGTGAGCTCGGCATTGCCGTGCAACCTGCGCAGATCGTGCTCACCCACGGCGCCAGCCAGGCGCTTGAGCTTGTCGTCCGCCTGCTGCTGCGGCCGGGCGACGCGGCACTGGTAGACGATCCCGGTTATTACAACCTGTTCGGCAATTTGCGGCTCAACGACGTACATATGCTCGGCGTGCCCCGCTCCGTCGATGGCCCGGATGTCGAGACGCTCGAAAAGTTTGCCGCCGAGCACAAGCCCAAGGTCTATTTCACTCAGTCTGTGATACAGAACCCGACCGGCACCAGCATGAGCCCGCATGTCGCATTCCGGGTTCTGCAAATCGCGGAGCGATATAATTTCATGGTTGTCGAGGACGACATTTTCAGCGACCTGCAAGTCAGGCAGACGCCACGTTTGGCGACGCTCGATCGTCTCAACCGCGTGATCTATGCGCGCAGCTTCTCCAAGACGTTGTCGGGCAGCCTGCGCGTCGGCTTCCTGGCGTGCAACCAGGAGATCGCAAACGATTTGACCGACATTAAGATGCTGACCAGCATCACCACATCGCAGTTCACGGAGCGACTGGTGTACATGATGCTCGTAGGCGGACATTATCGGAAATACCTCGCCCGATTGTGTGAGCGCCTGGACGAGGCGCGCACCAATGTCATTCGCACCTTTGAGCGCATCGGCCTGCAATTATTCACCGAGCCCGACGCCGGAATGTTTGTGTGGGCGCGTTTTCCCCATCTCGACAATGCATTCGGCATAGCCGAGCGCGGACTGCGCGACGGTTTCATGCTCGCTCCGGGAAATGTATTCCGGCCGCATCTCGAAGCCTCGCCGTGGATGCGGTTCAACGTCGCCGTGTGCAATGATGTCCGGATTTTCCGTTGGCTCGAAGGGCTGACAACCAAGAAGAAAAGCAGCGATTGAAGTTCGTACCGTCGAGCCCGATGTGCTTTCGACAATTTCCGGCCCATCCGCAGGCGCGCACGCGAATCTCGATCGCAACGTTGAAATGTCCGCTCATACCAACGGTTGGAAGCGACTTATACGTTCACCGCCGTCTTGAATCGACCCGCGCCGGCGTCCAGGTTGGAACCGTCGATGCTCTCTTGGCGCAGCTCTGCATTCGCCACGGCCTGACGATGCTGTCGACCGACAACAACAGATCGTGATTGAAATTACGGAATTACAATTATGCTACGGTGATAGTGCACTTAATTCCTCCGCGCGAATAGGCGGGGCTTTCCCATTCGCGGCCGAAGCGGTCGGCGAGCTCGGCGGCGAACGCGTCGATCTCGCGCTCGTCCTCGACACCTCCACAACGCAAAAGATGATCAATAATATCCGCTCGGCTCTCGATTCGACGGAAATGTCTCGCGCTGGACTGGTAATGTTGTAATTTGACCTTATGTATTCGTCATCGTTGGCGTCCATCATTCAGGTGACGCTTAATTTTCTCACAGGGCCGACCGATGGTTGCATTCGATTACAACGCCGCGGCCGAGTTATTTGCCACGCGAAGGCGGCTACCGCGTCGTCAGCCGTTCGGCTACAAGCGATTTGCGCATGCCGCACAAGCGATTCGCTTTGCTGTGGAGGAGCTGCCGCAGGAATGTCTTGTCGGCGCGTTTCTCGAAGTCGATGAGCAGAGATACGGCAGCGCTGACATCCGTCGTTTGTACGAAAGCGCCGGATATCCCTTGACCCGTCGGGCTGCACGGTCATGACCGACAAGACGATCGACCTTGACCACCATCGCGGGATGGCCGCCCAGAAGGCCACCGACCTTCGTCGGTTGCTGGCGGACGTAGAGGCGAACGAGAGGGCATTACGCCTTCGGCAAGACGAACTGGAATCCCACTTGCTGGCTGCGCCGGCGGCGAATTGGCAAGAAGCGGCGGAAAAAGCCCGCTATCTGCTCAATCTCTTCGCGGTGACGCTCGCGGCTCAAGACCCGCGCAGACAAAAGCTGATCGCCGCCGTACTTGACGACTTCAAGCGGCTTTCCGGCGAAACCTGACTCCTTCGGCTCTGCACGCTATCGTTCACCCCAAACAGAATGGCAAAGGGTCAATTGAGGAGCAATCGCGAGAAGAAGAAGCCAAAAGCAGACAAGAATAAGAAGAAAAGCGCTCTGGCAACCTCGCGGTTCCATCGGCACGGACGTAGCCGCAGGATGGGCTGAACGATAGCGAAGCCCATCATCTTTTTCGGCCTAATGATCCCTCTGAGACGATCGGTTTCACGTCGTTCAATCTATCATTGTATGAGCGGGTAAACGGCGTGTTACACCGCTTTCGCGGCTAACCCGCCCTACACGCTACGCCGCCTTGGCGCGCTCCGCGATGGCGGCGAGCGCGCGCAGGATTCCGGCGCCGCCTTGAAGCCGCGCGGCGGGGCTCTCCCATTCGTCGAAGAAAACGACTTTCATGTCCGGGCGCACGCGCGCGCCGGCTTCGTGCTCGCGGATATAGGCGATGAGGCCGTCCGGATTCGCAAAAATGTTGTTGCGGAAGGCGAGCACCGCGCCCTTCGGCCCGACCTCGATGCGCTCGACATTGGCGCGCCGGCAAAGCGACTTGATGGCGACGACCTGAAGGAGATATTCGACCTCCGACGGTAGCGGGCCGAAGCGGTCGGCGAGCTCGGCGGCGAACGCCTCGATGTCGCGATCCTCCTCGACCTCGGAAAGCCGCCGGTAGAGCGCGAGCCGCACCGGCAGATCGGCGACATAATCCTCCGGGATCAGCACCGGCGTGCCGATGGTGATCTGCGGCGACCATTTGTCGGCGACCGGCGCGCTGATGCCGGCCTTGAGGCTCAATACCGCCTCCTCGAGCATCTGCTGATAAAGCTCGTAGCCGACCTCCTTGATGTGGCCGGATTGCTCCTCGCCGAGGAGATTGCCGGCGCCGCGGATGTCGAGGTCGTGCGCGGCGAGCTGGAAGCCGGCGCCGAGCGTGTCGAGCGATTGCAGCACCTTGAGGCGGCGTTCCGCCTGCGGCGTCGGCTTGCGCCCGCTCGGCAGGGTCAGAAGCGCGTAAGCGCGCAGCTTCGAACGCCCGACGCGGCCGCGCAGTTGATAGATTTGGGCAAGACCGAACATATCGGCGCGATGGACGATCAGCGTGTTCGCCGTCGGAATGTCGAGGCCGGATTCGATGATCGAGGTCGAGAGCAGCACGTCAAACTTGCCGTCGTAGAACGCTGCCATGACGTCCTCGAGCACCGCCGACGGCATCTGCCCGTGCGCGACCACGACGCGCACCTCGGGCACGTCC
>JASHRY010000295.1 GCA_030037105.1 Xanthobacteraceae bacterium | reverse complement strand
GTCCGCTGTGCGGCGGCTATGGCAAGGTTCGCCACGCCCAAGGTTTCTTCACGCTGGAGCGCACCTGCCCCAACTGCCAGGGCCGTGGTCAAGTGATCGACAGTCCCTGCCTGTCATGTGCCGGCTCCGGCCGCGTCACGCGCGAGCGGACCCTGTCGGTCAATATCCCAGCCGGCGTCGAAGACGGCACGCGCATCCGCCTCGCCGGCGAGGGCGAAGCGGGCGTGCGCGGCGGGCCTCCGGGCGATCTCTACATCTTCCTGTCGATCGCGGCGCATCCTTTCTTTCAGCGCGACGGCGCCGATTTGCATTGCCGCGTGCCGATCTCCATGGTGACGGCGGCGCTTGGCGGCGAGTTCGAGGTGCCGACGATCGACGGCGGCAAGACGCGGGTCAAGGTGACGGAAGGCACGCAATCCGGCCGGCGCTTCCGTTTGCAGGGCAAGGGGATGCCGGTACTGCGCGCGCGGCAGAGCGGCGACATGTATGTGCAGGTCGTCGTCGAGACGCCGCAGAAGCTCACGCGCAGGCAGCGGGAGCTTCTGGCCGAATTCGACCGGCTCTCGTCGACCGAGACACAGCCCGAATCCTCAGGTTTCTTCAGCAAGGTCAGGGAGTTCATCGACGGCTTGAGCAATAGCCGCGCGAATTCCGCCTAAGACCGGTTGGCCCCGCTGGCTGGCCTTTGCCTCCCGAATGGTCTAGAAAACGGCATTTCCGCGTGTGTGATATCCATGCCGCTTTCGGCCCTGCGACATTTTGAGCAAAAGATTGGGCGGCAACTCCGGCTCCTGGAGGTCAGGAAGGCCATTATCGAGCGTAACATCGGGCGCCAAATCCGGTTGTTCGAACGCACGCGCGACGGCATCGGCCGAAGAATCGAGGAGCAGGTCCGGCAATTCGAGCGCAAGAGGGGAATTCGCCTCGACGACGAGGTGCGCTTCCTGCGCTCCTGGATCGAACGGCCGCTGACGATCGGGGCCGTGACCCCCTCGGGCAAGATTCTCGCGCGCACCATGGCGCGATATGTCGATCCCCACAGTGAGGGGCCGGTGGTCGAACTGGGACCGGGCACCGGGCCGGTGACGCAAGCATTGGTGCAGGCCGGGATCGCGCCGTCGCGTCTCGTGCTCGTCGAATTCAATCCGGCGTTCTGCAAAATCCTGCATTCGCGTTACCCCGAAGCCACTCTGGTTGAGGGCGACGCCTACAGCCTGCGTCGATTGCTGGAAACCCTGCTGCTGCAACCGGCGGCCGCGGTTGTATCGGGGCTGCCGCTGGTCACCAAGCCGATCAAGATGCGCCTGCGGCTCATTCGCGACGCCTTCGACCTCATGCTGCCCGGCGCGCCGTTCGTGCAGTTCACCTATTCGGTGGCCTCGCCCTTGCCCAGGCGGTTCGGCGGCTTCTCGGCGGAAGCTTCCGAGCGCATCTGGATGAACCTACCGCCGGCCCGCGTTTGGGTCTACCGGAAAGTCTGACAACGAGGGACAGACGACAGATACGCGGCTATGCTCTCATCCGCCCTCCATCGTCTGTCGTCCATCTTCCGACCATGTCCGCTTCGAAAATCCTGGTTATCGCCGGCTCGCTGCGTTCGGGTTCGCACAATGCGCGGCTCGCCGCGCTCGCGGCCAAGGAGCTTGCGCTCGCCGAGGCCGACGTGACGCGCATCTCGCTCGTTGATTATCCGCTGCCGATCTACGACGCCGACTTCGCCGCCGACGCCGGAATGCCGCGGCCGGCGGTGCAGCTCAAGCACATGCTGGAAGCGCATCAGGGCGTGTTCATCACCAGCCCCGAATACAGCGCCTCGGTGACCCCGCTTCTCAAGAACGGCATCGATTGGATTTCGCGCGTGCGCGAGCGTGGCGAGCCGAGCTACGCCGCCTTCAAGGGCCGCGTCTTTGCCATCGGCTCGGCCTCGCCCAGCTCGGCCGGCGGCTTGCGCTCGCTGATCGCGCTGCGGCAGATTCTGGAACTGGGCTGCGGCGCGCTGGTGCTGCCGGAGCAGATCACGGTCGGCCGCGCCGACCAGGCCTTCGACGAAATGGACAACCTCAAGGACGAGAAACTTGCCGCGGCATTGAAGGCGCTCGCCTGCCGCCTCGTCGAGATGGCGGCGACGATGGCCGGCGGAAGGGAATGACGGAGGATGCGGCGGTGACGATTGAGCCGCGCGAGCGCCTGATCGTCGCGCTCGATTTGTCCTCGGTCGAGGCGGCGCAGGCCATGGTGGCGCGGCTCGGCGAGTCGGTGTCGTTCTACAAGATCGGCTATCAGCTCGCCCTTGCCGGCGGACTCGATTATGCGCGCGCATTGGTCGGCGCCGGCAAGCGCGTCTTTCTCGACCTCAAGCTCCACGACATCGGCAACACGGTGGCGTGGGGCGTGAAAGGCGCGGCGCGGCTCGGCGCCACCTTCCTCACCGTACACTCCTATCCGCGGACCATGCAGGCCGCGATCGAGGCGCGTGCACCGCCGTTGCGTATCCTCGCCGTCACGGTGCTGACTTCGTATGATGACAATGACCTCGCCGCGGCCGGCTACGGTTTGACCGTGCGCGCTCTCGCCGCCAGGCGCGCCGCGCAGGCGCGCGCCGTCGGCGTCGATGGCTTGGTTTGCTCGGCCGAGGAGGCGGCGGATTTGC
>JASHRY010000294.1 GCA_030037105.1 Xanthobacteraceae bacterium | reverse complement strand
GCCGAGCTTGGTTCCGCATTGCGCGCAGAAGCGCGAGCTCGCCGCATTGGCGTGGCCGCACGCGGCGCAGCTTACGGTCTGCGGCGTGCCGCATTGCGGGCAGAAACGGCTGTCGGCCGCAATACCGCTGCCGCAGCTCGGACAGGCCCTGGTTTCCGCCATGGCAGACCATATCGCGCGGCCGCGATGTTGAGTAGAGCGCGTCCAGGAAAAGTGAGAGCCGGTTTCCCGTGCGGACGCGCGACAATACAAAAGCTGAGAGCGGGATGAGGATTCGAAGATAAGTCATCCCGCTCTGGTGTGCCGGACGGGCGCAGGTCGCGGCCCTCGGTCATGATGCGGATTTGACCGGCCTCGCCGTCATATCACTGTCACGGACTCGCGCCATTCTGTTTCAACCGGCGGCGGATTGTTCGTCCTCGCCGGGAGCGGCCACGAGGAGCCGGTGACGCCGGATGAACGCGCACCGTTTTCATTCGTGGTCGTTTTCATGTTCCGACAGGTCTTGTCCCGGACCTCAGTCCTGCAACGCGAAGGCCCGGGTTTTCCCCGGGCCTTCGGCCTTCACGTCGCCTGAGGCGGATCAGAAATCCATTCCGCCGCCGCCGGGCGGCATCGCCGGCGCTTCCTTCTTCTTCGGCAATTCGGCGACCATCGCCTCGGTGGTGATGAGCAGGCCCGCCACCGAGGAGGCGTCCTGCAAAGCGGTGCGCACCACTTTGGTCGGATCGATGATGCCCTTCTTCATCAGATCGACGTAATCGCCGGACTGTGCGTCATAGCCGTACGTATATTGATCCTTCTCCAAGATCTTGCCGACCACGACGGAGCCGTCGTCGCCGGCGTTGATGGCGATCTGCCGCGCCGGCGAGGACAACGCCTTGCGCACGATGTCGACGCCGTGCTTCTGGTCGTCGTTCGTGACCTTCACCCGCTTGAGGGCCTCGACGGAACGCAAGAGCGCGACGCCGCCGCCGGGCAGGATGCCTTCCTCGACCGCGGCCCGGGTGGCGTGCATTGCGTCATCGACGCGATCCTTGCGCTCCTTCACCTCGACCTCGGTCGCGCCGCCGACGCGGATGACCGCCACGCCGCCGGCGAGCTTGGCGAGCCGCTCCTGCAGCTTCTCGCGGTCGTAGTCCGAAGTGGTCTCCTCGATCTGCGCCTTGATCTGGGCGATGCGCCCCTCGATGTCGGTCTTCTTGCCGGCGCCATTGACGATCGTGGTGTTCTCCTTGTCGATCATCACCTTCTTGGCTTTGCCGAGCATGCTCAACGTCACGTTTTCAAGCTTAATGCCGAGGTCCTCGCTGATCGCCTGGCCGCCGGTGAGAATGGCGATGTCTTGCAGCATGGCCTTGCGGCGATCGCCGAAGCCCGGCGCCTTCACCGCCGCCACCTTCAAGCCGCCGCGCAGCTTGTTGACGACGAGGGTGGCGAGCGCCTCGCCTTCCACGTCCTCGGCCACGATCAGGAGTGGCTTGCCAGTCTGTACCACCGCCTCAAGCAGCGGCAGCAGCTCGTTCAGCCCGGAGAGCTTCTTCTCGTTGATGAGGATGTAGGGGTCCTCCATCTCCACGCGCATCTTGTCGGCGTTGGTGATGAAGTAGGGCGAGATGTAGCCGCGGTCGAACTGCATGCCCTCGACTACATCGAGCTCGGTCTCGAGCGATTTGGCTTCCTCGACGGTGATCACGCCCTCGTTGCCGACCTTCTTCATTGCTTCGGCGAGAAAACGCCCGATTTCCTGGTCGCCATTGGCGGAAATCGTCCCGACCTGGGCGATCTCGTCGTTCGAGGTGACCTTCTTCGAGTTTTTCTTCAACTCCTCGACCACGGCCTCGACCGCGAGGTCGATGCCGCGCTTCAAGTCCATCGGGTTCATGCCGGCAGCGACCGCCTTGGCGCCTTCCTTGACGATCGCGGAGGCGAGCACGGTCGCGGTCGTGGTGCCGTCGCCGGCGATGTCCGAGGTCTTGGAAGCGACCTCGCGCACCATCTGCGCGCCCATGTTCTCGAACTTATCTTCGAGCTCGATCTCCTTGGCGACGGTGACGCCGTCCTTGGTGATGCGGGGAGCGCCGAATGATTTGTCGAGCACGACGTTGCGGCCCTTGGGGCCGAGCGTCACCTTTACCGCATTGCTGAGAATCTCGACGCCGCGCAACATCTTGTCGCGGGCATCGACCGAGAATCTGACGTCCTTGGCAGCCATGTTAATTCACTCCTTCGTTTATCGTCATCTTCAAGGCGCGAGCAGCAAAGCCGCGAGCCTTGACGGATGCTTGATACGGGCTGTCATCCGTTGCGGACCGTTCGCGGCCGCCTCCGGGATGACAAGTAAGTATCCGGGCGTTACGCAGCCTTCCTTTTGGCCACCGGCTCGTCGAGCACGCCCATGATGTCGGACTCCTTCATGATCAGGAGTTCTTGGCCGTCGATCTTGACCTCGGTGCCCGACCATTTGCCGAACAGCACGCGGTCGCCGACCTTTACGTCGATGGGGATGAGCTTGCCGGACTCGTCACGGCCGCCGGGCCCGACGGCGAGAATTTCGCCTTGGGAGGGCTTTTCCTTGGCAGTGTCGGGAATGATGATGCCGCCGGCTGACTTCTCTTCGGCATCGATGCGCTTGACGACAACGCGGTCGTGAAGCGGACGAAACTTCATGGTATCCTCCTGGTCCATTGAAAACGCATAAGTTTTTGTTGAGCGACCCCGTGGTGGGTTCCCCTCTCGGCTGGCCGCCTGGCGGCGACATAGGGGAGGGGTTTTTGGCCCGCAAGAGGCGCCTGGAAAATTTTTAGCACTCACTGGATTTGATTGCCAACAAATTTTGGCGGCGTATTTATCCCTTGACAGCATTTAAGCCATAGGCTATGGTTATCCCACAATCGCAGGTATGGGATAATCATGAGTAAGCCAGAAAAGCGGACTTTCAAAGAGTTTTCAAAGCTTTATCCGAACGACGCGGCATGCCTCGAAAAGCTGATGCGAGTTAACTACGGCGGCACGGAAATCGTCTGCCCAGCCTGTGGCAAGGAAAGCAAATTTCACCGGCTTGCCGAGCGCCGCGCCTATGTCTGCCAATGGTGCGGCCATCACGTTTACCCGTGCGCCGGGACGATCTTCCATAAATCCCCAACGCCGCTCACGACGTGGTTTTTCGTGATGTACCTCATGACCAGCACCCGGCATGGCGTCGCGGCAAAGGAAGTCGAGCGCCAGACCGGCGTCACATACAAGTGCGCTTGGCGCATGTGCCACGAACTCCGCAAGCTGATGGCGAGCGCGGACTTCAAAGGCCCGCTCGGTGGCGAAGGCAAGCATGTCGAAATGGACGAAACCTATACCGGGCCGCGCCAGACAATGCGCCAGCGCCAAGCAAAAGGAATTACACAGAAGCTAGTATTCGGCATGGTTGAGCGGCATGGCATGATGCGCGCTGGCCCGATCCCGAATAATTGGCTGACAACGATTGAGGGAGTCGTAAAGAACAACGTGAAGCCCGGCACGACCGTCAGTACAGACGAATGGCAGGGCTATAACGATCTGCACTTACTTGGCATGAAGCACGATATGGTCAAGCATTCTGCGAAAGAGTACGTTCGCGGCGACGTGCATACGAACACCATTGAAGGATATTTCGGTCACTTCAAGCGCGCGGTGCGCGGAACCCACGTCCACATTTCGACAAAGCACATGTGGAAATACGTCGCCGAGTTCACTTATCGGCGCAATTTCCGGCACTCGCACGCGGCTATGTTTGATCGTCTTGTGGCCGCTTTCGTGCTGCCACGTCTACAAGACGCGTGAAATCCTCTAGGTGCTGTGGATTTTGGTCGTCGGAAATCTGCGGATTATCGGAGGAAGTCAGCGCAGTAGCTGGGAGTGGCTGATAGCGCAAATATTGCTCAACCGCTTGTTTTCTTAGCTTCGTCATGTCTGACCTATTCAACAGCTCTTCTAGTTTCCAGGCCGGAACGACGCCCATCATGCCCGTATTAACACACACCTTTAATTTGGTATCGACGGGCTTGCCGCGCTGGTCACATACTGGGCCCCAATCAAGAACATACCCCCAAACGATTCCCAACAGAAAGATCATGCCTCCCTCCAATCTTGCGCCGTTGGGGCGCGCAAGAATTGGTTCCATGAGCACAAATACTGGCGAGCCGCTGAAACCGCTTATTGAACGCGCCTCAACGAGATAGCTTTCCTGCTTGAACCTTCCAAATATACGGTCCTGCTCGATTGGCTCCCATGGCATCTGTGCGAGATTACCGAACCGAATACTAGGCAGGTTTTGTTGCCGACCCTCAGCGTTTATAAACCGGCCCACGACGAATGTGTCATCCCCTGGACCGATTGCATACCGATCAATAATTTCACGGCTCGCAAAAAATTTAGTCGGGACCGTACAAAATCTATGGGCCGCAGAGAGACCGGGGATTTGGCAGATCGCGATGTCGTCCTTGGAGTCCGGAATTATCCAATGTCGTTCATCAAAGTCGTAGATGTCGAACTTGCCATCCGTCGTATTTAATCGAACGGTGCAGCCTCCGCCTTCCACCACGTGCGCATTTGTGACCGCGTAGTGAACTGCCCGGCCTGGTATCTGTTCTATCGGCACAGATACCAAGAAGCCGCTGCCGCCGGTGCGAATGCCTGCCTCAGCATCCGCGTGAGAGGCATAGAGATAAATCGCCGTATCGAGATAGTGGTCTGGAATCCTGGGCATCGGCGGCTCCCAGGTCGCGTAAGAGTGGCCGCGCAACGACTGGCGCGGATTCCAAAAACCTGGAGTGCCCATAAGGTCTCAACCAATAAATGCTGTCAAGGGATAAATACGTTTTGGCGGACGCCAGTCGTCTGCGTTCTGCCATGGATAAAATCGGCCGACATTCCCAGGGAAACCATTCCGCCGACATTTCCAGGGAAACCATTCCAATGAGGGCCGGTTGATTGAGGAGCGAGCCGCCCAGGACTGTTAGCAACAAACCGAAAATGCTGCTAAAGCCTTGAAAATGAACAAGTTCTTCACTTTTA
>JASHRY010000293.1 GCA_030037105.1 Xanthobacteraceae bacterium | reverse complement strand
GGCAGCCCTACTCGTTTTCGCCGTCGTAATAGTCGGCGCTCTGCAAACGACCGATGCCGACAAAGGTAGCGGTCTTGAAATCCGCGGTCTTGATGCCGGCGCTAAGGCCGATCTTTCCCGAATCGGGATACTCGACGATATCGACGCCGTGCCGACGGCGAGCGCGCTTGGGCCTGAACCAATATTGGCCATCGCTCAGCCGACGCTCCCTTCGAGCGAGACCGAAATCAGCTTCTGCGCTTCGACGGCGAATTCCATGGGCAATTGCTGCAGCACGTCCTTGACGAAGCCGTTGACCACGAGCGCGGTCGCCTCCTCGGTCGACAGTCCACGCTGGCGGCAGTAGAACAGCATGTCCTCGGAAATCTTCGAGGTCGTGGCCTCGTGCTCGAACACGGCCGAGGAATTCTTCGCCTCGATATAGGGCACGGTGTGCGCGCCGCATTTGTCGCCGATCAGGAGCGAATCGCAATTGGTGAAGTTGCGCGCGCCGGCGGCGCGACGGTGCGCGGTGACGAGGCCGCGATAGGTGTTGTTGGAGTGCCCGGCGGCGATCCCCTTGGAGATGATGCGGCTCGACGTGTTCCTGCCCAGATGCAGCATCTTGGTGCCGGAATCGACCTGCTGGTAGCCGTTGGAGATGGCGATCGAGTAGAACTCGCCGCGCGCGTTGTCGCCGCGCAGGATGCAGCTCGGATATTTCCAGGTGATGGCCGAGCCGGTCTCGAGCTGGGTCCAGGAAATCTTGGCGTTCCTGCCGCGGCAGTCGCCGCGCTTGGTGACGAAGTTGTAGACGCCGCCCCTGCCCTGCGCGTCGCCCGGATACCAATTCTGGATGGTCGAATATTTGATCTCGGCGTCGTCGAGCGCCACGAGCTCGACCACCGCGGCGTGGAGCTGGTTCTCATCGCGCACCGGCGCGGTGCAGCCTTCGAGATAGCTCACATAGGAGCCGCGGTCGGCGATGATCAAAGTGCGCTCGAACTGCCCGGTATTGCGCTCGTTAATGCGGAAATAGGTCGACAGCTCCATCGGGCAGCGCACGCCCGGCGGCACATAGACGAACGAGCCGTCGGAAAACACCGCCGAGTTGAGCGTGGCGAAGAAGTTGTCGCTGATCGGCACCACCGAGCCGAGATACTTCTTCACCAGATCGGGATGCTGCTGCACCGCCTCGGAGATCGGCATGAACAGGACCCCGGCCTTCGCCAGCTCGGCCTTGAAGGTGGTAGCGACCGAGACCGAATCGAACACCGCATCGACGGCGACGCGGCCATAGCCGTTGCTGCCCTCGGCTGCTGCCGCTTCATTCTCGTCCGCCGGCCGCTGCTGCACGCCGAGCAGCGCCTCGCGTTCGCTGAGCGGAATGCCGAGCCGCTCGTAAGTGCGCAGGATTTCCGGATCGATCTCGTCGAGCGACTTCGGCCCATCCTTCTTCTTCGGCGCCGCGTAATAATAGATGTTCTGGTAGTCGATCGGGCCGTAGTCGACCTTGGCCCATTTCGGCTCGCGCATGGTCAGCCAGCGCCGGTAGGCGTCGAGCCTCCAGGCCAGCATCCATTCGGGCTCATTCTTCTTCGCCGAAATGAACCGGATCGTATCCTCGGAGAGGCCCCTAGGGGCCTTCTCCGACTCGATCGGCGTCTCGAATCCATACTTATACTGATCAACGTCGATACGGCGGACCTGATCGACGGTCTCTCGCACTGCCGGCATTCGTCCCTCCGCTCACGGTTTCAAGGACCGCGGGTTGGATTTAGTCGGTATGGTCGGTGTCCTGTCCGGTCACCTCATTTCAGCTTTCCCCTACCCTTCCCCGGAGCGGAGACGAGCGGGTGCTGTCAATTCCCTCAGGCGGCCATGCCGGGCCGCTCTTTAGAATCCTTAGATAATGCACTTGACACCTTTCTCCAAGCGCCGAGGACGCGCGCTATATCGGCCTCGGTCGTGGTCCAGCCCAGGCTCACGCGCACGGCACCGCGCCGGAGCGGCGGCGAAACGCCCATCGCGGCAAGGACATGGGAGGGCTGCACCTTGCCGGACGAGCAGGCGGCCCCGGACGACACCGCCACCCCTTCGAGGTCGAAGGCGATGACGGCCGTCTCCGCCTTCATGCCCTCAAGCGCGAACAGCGTGGTATTCGGCAGCCGCGCGGCGGCCGCAGCGAAGATCACGATTTGCGGCGAGATGGCACGAAGGCCCTCTTCCAGCATGTTCCGCAAGGCGAGCATGCGGGCGGCCTCGCCCGCGCGCTGGCGATGCGCGGCCGCGGCGGCCGCGCCGAACGCGGCAATGCCGGCGACATTCTCGGTACCGGCCCGACTTCCACCCTCCTGGCCGCCGCCGCGAATGAGCGGATCGGGGAAATGAATGTCCTCGCGTCCTCGAACCAGCGCACCGACCCCTTTGGGAGCCCCGATCTTGTGGGCCGAGATCGACAACAAGTCCGCGCCCAGGGCGCCGATGTCGCAGGCAATGCGGCCCACCGCCTGCACGGCATCGACATGGAGGAGACCGCCCGCCGCATGCACGATCGCGGCGGCCTCAGCGACCGGCTGCACCACGCCGGTCTCGTTGTTGACAAGCATGATCGAGACCAGCGGCCGCGGCGCCTTGGCAACAGCGTCCGCGAGCGCGGCAAGGTTGACGCGCCCGTCGGCATCGACGGCGATATCCGCGATCACCTCGCGGGGGAAGCGGCCGCCGGCGCGCACCGAGGAATGCTCGATCGCGGACATCAACAATTTGCCGCGCGGTCTTTTCTCCGTGGAGGTCTCGATGGCCGGCGTCAGCGCCAGCATGTTGGCCTCGGTGCCGCCCGAGGTGAAGATCACGTCGGCCGGCCGCCCCGCAACAAGCTCCGCCACCTCCGCGCGCGCGCCCTCGATCGCGTGCCGCGCGGCGCGGCCCTCGGCATGTACCGAAGAGGGATTGCCGGCAAGCGTCAGCGCCTCGCGCAAAGCCTGCTTGGCCTGCGGCCGCAACGGCGCCGTGGCATTCCAATCGAGATAGACGCGCTGCGCCATTTGCCCTTGCCTTGTGATCGGGCGCCTCAATGCGCATCTTCAGGGGGCGAAGTTCCTGGCGTCCGATCAATGTCGTCGTGGCGGTATCGTTTTGGCGCTTGCTTTTCGCCCCGTGCCTCGTGCTAGAACGACCGGCCTGCGCTCCGAATGTCCGCTGCTGTCACTTCCAAAATCTGAAATGCTTTTAAGTACTTACGTGCGCGTGGCACGATCGTCAAGCGCCGGGGCCAGCCGCCCCGCCATGCAGTAAATCGAGGTCTTGGACTTATGCCCGAAGTCATCTTCGCTGGGCCCGGAGGTCGCATCGAAGGCCGTTATCACCCGGCGCGGCAAAAGAACGCGCCGATCGGCATCGTGCTCCACCCGCATCCGCAATTCGGTGGCACCATGAACCACCAGATTGCCTATCAGCTCTACTATGCATTCGTGCACCGGAACTTTTCGGCGCTGCGGTTCAACTTTCGCGGCGTCGGCAGGAGCCAGGGCGGATTCGACCACGGCGTCGGCGAGCTCTCGGATGCCGCCGCCGCGCTCGATTGGGCGCAATCGGTCAATCCCGAGGCGCGCAGTTGCTGGATCGCGGGCTTCTCGTTCGGAGCGTGGATCGGCATGCAGTTGCTGATGCGCCGACCGGAGATCGAAGGCTTCATCTCGATCGCGCCGCCGGCCAACCTCTACGATTTCTCCTTCCTCGCTCCCTGCCCGTCCTCCGGTCTCATCATCCACGGCGACAAGGACGCGGTGGTGCCGCACCGCGACGTGACCAGCCTGGTGGAGAAGCTCAAGACGCAGAAGGGCATCGTCATCGAGCAAAAAATCATTCCCGGCGCCAACCATTTCTTCGACGGCAAGATCGAGCCGTTGATGGCCGCCGTCGGCGTCTATCTCGACAAGCGGCTCGGCAAAAGCGGCGACCGCCGCACTAGCGCGGCGTGACTTCGCCTGCACCGCGCTCTTACAGCGCAATCCGCTCACATTGAATCGGATCCCACCCCGGATCAGGTCCGGGGCAGGCTTTTTCCGGATCATGCTCTAAGAAAATTTCTTCACCGCCAGCACGGCGTTGAGACCGCCAAAGGCGAACGAGTTCGACAGCGCGGCTTCGAGGCGCATCGCGCGCGCCTCGTTGGGTACGTAATCGAGATCGCACGCCGGATCGCGGCCGAGATAGCCGATGGTCGGCGGCACGATCCCTTCGCGCAGCGCCAGCAATGTCGCCACCAATTCGAGCGCGCCGGCGGCGCCGAGCGCGTGCCCGACCATGGATTTGGTCGACGACACCGCGAGTTTCCCGGCGTGCGGTCCAAATACCTCATGCAGCGCCCTGGTTTCCGTCTCGTCATTGGCGACGGTTCCGGTGCCGTGGGCATTGACGTATTGAAAATCCTGCGGCGACAAATGCGCGTCGTCAATCGCGCCTTGCAGCGCGCGCGCCATGCCGCCTTGATCGGGCGCGGTGAGATCGGCGGCATCGGCGCTCATGCCGAAGCCGACGATCTCGCCGAGGATATTGGCGCCGCGCGCCTGCGCCCGTTGCAGCGGCTCCAGCACCACGATCGCCGCGCCCTCGCCCAGCACCATGCCCTTGCGGTCCCGGGAAAAGGGCCGACAGACATCGGGCGTCATCACGCGCATTGCCTCCCAACCCTTCAGCGTGCCGAAGGTGATGCAGGCTTCCGCGCCGCCGGTCACGGCGCAATCGACCTCGCCGGAGCGGACCATATGGAAGGCAAGCCCGATGGCGTGCGTCGCCGACGAGCAGGCGCTGGCGACCGCGAAGGCCGGCCCGCGCAAGCCGCACAGCATGCAGATCTGGCTCGCCGGCGCGTTCACCATCAGCTTGGGGATGGTCAGCGGGAACACCCGCGTCTTGTTGTCCCGGTAGACGCGGCGGAAACTGTCGTCATGGGTGGTTTGTCCGCCGACGCCGCTGCCGATGATGGTCGCGGTGCGCACCGACAGCGCCATATCGAAATCGATTCCGGCTTGCGCGATCGCCTCGCGCGCCGCCACCACGGCGAATTGCGAGACTCGGTCGAGGGTGGAAATCTGCCGCTCCTCGAAATAGGCGAGCGGGTCGAAGCCTTTGACCTCGGCGGCGACTTTCTGAATCAGTTCCTCCGGATTCGGCACCTGGGTGATGGCGCCGATGCCGCAGACGCCCTCCTTCAGGCTCGTCCAGTAAGGGGCGGCCGCATGCCCGAGCGGAGAGACGACGCCGAGGCCGGTGACGACGACGCGATTCACCTCGCCCGCGACTCCTTGTCATCGACCAGCCGCTCGACGGCGCTGATGACCTCGCCCACCGTATCGAATTCGGTGCGCGCGTTATTGGCATTGAACGGAATTTGCACGTCGAATTTCTCTTCCAGCGCGAAAATCATTTCGACCGCATCGAGCGACTCGAGCCCCAGGTCCTCGAGCCGATCGCTCTTTTCAATCGTCGGATGATCGCCGCGAACCTTCGAGGCAATGATCGCGATCACCTCGCTCGCCACGTCGCTCATGCCGGCTCGCCCCCCTCGCCGATCGATCGTTCCAGCCGCTCAAGCCGTGAATTGATCTCGTCGACTCGGGCATGGAGCCACTTCTGCCGTCCCAGATAGCGGAAGTGCTCCAAGGTGCGTTGGTGCGGCAGCGCCGGATAGCCGGACACGAAAGCGCCGGCCGCGACGTTGCTGCCGACGCCGGAGCCGGCGGCGACCACCGCCTGATCGCCAATGCTGACATGATCGCCGATGCCGACGCCGCCGCCGAGCCGGACGCGATCACCGATGGTCACGCTGCCGGAAATGCCCACCATGCCGCACAGGACGCAACTTTCACCGATGCTGACATTGTGACCGATGTGCACATGGTTGTCGATCTTGGTGCCGCGGCCGATGCGGGTGCATTCGAGGGTGGCGCGGTCGATGGTGGTGCACGCGCCGATCTCCACGTCGTCGCCGATGACGACGCCGCCCAGCGAATGCACCCGCGTCAGCGTCACCTCGGGCGTAAACGCGGCCACCGCGGTCAGGTCGGGCGCGAAGCTGAAGCCGTCGGAGCCGATGACCGCGTTGGCGTGCACGATCACCCGCTCGCCGAGGATGCAGCCGTGGCCGATGCGCGCGCCGGAATGCAGCATGGCTTGCGCGCCGATGGTCACGTCGTTGCCGACGGTGACGTGCGGCATGATCGTGGTTCCGGCGCCGATGCGGCTGCGCGCGCCCACCACCGCATAGGCGCCGATACTGATCTCCTCACCCAGCATGACGTCGGGCGCGATGATCGCGGTCGGATGAACGCCCTTGTCGTGCGCCGGGCCGCGATCGAACAGCGCCGTCAGCTTGGCAAAAGCCGTTCGCGTTTCCTCGACGGTAATGACGGCGCGGAACGAGCCGGACGGAACCGGCCGCGCGGCCGAAATGACGACCGCCCGCGCCTTGCTCCGCTGCAATGTCGCGGCCGCGTTGGCGTTGATGGCCACCGCGAGATCGGACGGCCGCTCGGCTCCGGCGGGATGCACCAAGCGGTCGATCTCGATCCCGCCATCGCCGTCGAGCCGGCCCGCAAGCGCGTGTGCAATATCTTTCGTCAGCATGAATTTGCGTGTGACTCGCGGTGGAAGCTTGCCGGCGCGGTCAGAGCAAAGGTTTTGCTACAGCGTGCAAAAAACTGCGCTAAATCGCGCATCAGGTCAACCCTGCGGCGCCGCGAGCCTCACGGCCTTGCCAGCACGCCGCCGCTCAGCGGACGCGGCGCGCCGGTCGTGGTCGGCAACGTGATCGGCAGGCCGCGCAAGCTGCGCACGGCGAGATAGCCGAAAGCCTGCGCCTCGATCGCGTCGATCGACCAGCCGGCGGCGTCGCCGATTTCGACGCGCGCCGGCGCCAAGCGCTCGGCCAGCATGCGTATCAGCGTCGGGTTGCGCGCGCCGCCGCCGACGACGATCCAGCTCTTCGGCGCGCGCGGCAACAGCGGCACGATGCGGGCAATGGTCGCCGCCGTGAGCGCGGTCAGCGTGGCCGCGCCGTCTTCGACGCTGCGCTCGTCCAACGCGCCCGCGACCCAGCCGCGAAATTCGTTGCGGTCGAGCGATTTCGGCGGCGGCTTGGCGAAGAACGGATGCCGGATAAGGCGCGCGAGCGCGTCCTCGTCGACCACGCCCGCCTGCGCCGCCCGGCCGTCGGCGTCGAGCAACCGCCCGGTGCGCAGACGCAGGAAATCGTCGAGCAGAGCATTGCCGGGCCCGGTGTCGCACGCGATCAGGTCCTCGCCATCGACGACGGTGACGTTGGCGACGCCGCCGACATTGAGCACCGCGACCGGCGGCTCACGATCCGATCGCTTGACCAAGGCGCGATGAAAGAGCGGCGCGAGCGGTGCGCCTTGTCCGCCGGCAGCGACGTCGGCGGCGCGAAAATCATAGACGACGGGAATGCCGAGGCGCGCCGCGAGTGCGGGTCCGTCGCCGATCTGGATGGTGAGGCCGCGCTCCGGCCGGTGCAGCAACGTCTGTCCGTGGAATCCGACGACCGACACGTCACGCGGTCGGATCGCGTTCGCGGCCAGGAACGTTTCGACCGCTTCGGCATGCGCGACCGTCACCAATTGCTCCGCTTGCGCGACGATATCCGGCCGCGCCGCGCGGTCGGTCAGGTTCGCGGCGGCGGCGGTGGCGCGCCGCAGCATGGCGCGCTCATCGCGCGAATAGGAACGCTGCGCCATCGGTCCGAAACGGGCGACGGTTTCACCGTCGGTCTCGATCGCGGCAACGTCGACACCGTCCTGCGACGTCCCGCTCATCAGCCCGATCGCCAGCAAAGCCGGCTTTTCCGCCGTCCGTTCCGGTGACATGGGTGCGTTCCGCGGTTGAATCAGTCGGCGGACCTGTTACACCAGCGCCGCCGCCGCGGCGAGCCGCGGCCCGTTTATCCGCCGGACAGCGATGAGCGCGTACAAGTCGGATTTTCTCAACGTCCTTGCCGGTCGCGGCTTCATCCACCAGGTATCGGAGCCCGAGGCGCTGGACGCGCTCGCGCGTTCCGCAACGATCACCGCCTATATCGGTTTCGATTGCACCGCTCCGTCGCTGCATGTCGGTTCGCTGTTGCCGATCATGCTGCTCCATTGGCTGCAACAAACCGGCCATCGGCCGATCGCGCTGATGGGCGGCGGCACCACGCGGGTCGGCGATCCCTCCGGCAAGGACCAGAGCCGCCGCCTCCTGACCGAGGCGGCGATCAACGAGAATCTCAAGGGCATGCGCGCGATCTTTGCCCGTTTCCTGCGCTTCGGCGGCGGCGCCCATGCGGCCGACAACGACGCCATCATGGCCGACAATGCCGACTGGCTCAACACGCTCAATTACATCGACTTTCTGCGCGACGTCGGACGCCACTTCTCCATCAACCGGATGCTCGCGTTCGACTCGGTGAAGCTCAGGCTCGAACGCCAGCAGGAATTGTCGTTTCTCGAATTCAATTACATGATCCTGCAGGCCTACGATTTCGTCGAGCTTTACCGCCGCTACGGCTGCGTGCTGCAGATGGGCGGCTCCGACCAATGGGGCAACATCGTCAACGGCATCGATCTCGGCCGCCGCCTGCACAATGCGCAATTCTTCGCGCTGACTTCGCCTCTTATCACCACCTCCTCGGGCGCCAAGATGGGCAAGACGGCCGCGGGCGCGGTCTGGCTTAACGCCGACATGGTGAGCCCCTACGAATATTGGCAATACTGGCGCAACACCGAGGACGCCGACGTCGGCCGCTTCCTCAAATTGTTCACGGTGTTGCCGCTCGACGAGATCGCACGCCTCGCCGCGCTCAAAGGCGAGGAAATCAACGAGGCAAAGAAAGTCCTCGCGACCGAAGCGACGCGCCTCGTGCACGGCCGCGCCGCGGCCGATGAAGCGGCGGCAACGGCGCGCGCGACCTTCGAGGAAGGCGGGCTCGGCGCGAGCCTGCCGACCGTGCACGTATCCCAGGCCGAGCTTAAGGCCGGAATCGGCGTGCTCTCCGCCTTCGTCAAGGCCGGCCTTGCCGCCTCGAACGGCGAAGTGCGCCGCGCCATCGCCAACCACGCGATCATGATCAATGACGTTCGCATCACCAGCGACAAGGCGGCGATCGGCGAAGCCGACCTCACGGCAGACGGCGTGGTCAAGCTTTCGCTCGGCAGGAAACGTCACGTCCTGCTCAAGCCGGTCTGACGGAATTCAACGATTGTCGCCCACGCCGGCCGCGCTGCCGGCGTCGCCCTCGCCGGTGGCGGGGAATTCGAACACCTTGCGCAGCAGTCCCGGCGCCAGCGCCGAAATCGGGTTGACATGGAGCACAGGTTTGCCCGGCCGACCCACCACCTCGTAAGTGATGCCGACCAACCCCTCCTTCTCGCCGCCGAAGAACAGCCCGACCACCGGAAGCTGTCCGAGCAAATTATTGGGCCCATAAAGCGGAACCAGGGTGCCGCGCAGATGCACTTCGTCGCGCGTGTAATCGATCAGTCCGTCTATGGTGCCGCCAAGGAGCGGTCCGCGCACGACGCCGTCGCGCAATGCGACACTTCCGGGCACGCGGGTGAATTCGACCCGCATGCCGGAGAACTCGATGGCGTTGCGGCGAGGCTGCGGACCGTTCGCAACGGCGCGCTCGAGTTGCGTTTCATCATGCACGGCAAAATTACGGGCGTTGACAACGCCCTGCTGAACGGGATTGGCCGCGGACGGCGCGTCCATCGTAATCGACATTTGTCCGCCGGTCATGCGCGAGTAGACGTCGGTGAAGCGGAAGAAAGCGCCGGCATCCGAGCTTTCCAGGTAGACCACCTGGCGTCCGCCGTGGCGCCCGCGCAAATCGCCGGTCAACGTTGCGTCGCGCCCGATCTTGGCGGAAAGGGTGAAGCTGCGAATCTCGTCGGCGCGGCGCGACATTTTGAGGGCGAGATTTCGCAGCGCCTCGCCGTTGAAGCCGACCACCACGCCGAATTTCATGTCAAGATCGACGTCTACCGGTCGATCGGAAGCTTTGCTCGGAGCGCCGCCGCTGGCGACGGCCTTGACGAAGCCCCGTCCGTCATACACGTCGCCGCGCATGATCAGGCGCAGTACCCCGTCGGGAGCGCGGTCAATCCTGAGGCTGGCGCGATCGCCGTCGGAGAAACCGTAGACCGGGAAATTGGCCGACCGCAGCTCGCCCGAACCGTCAAAGTCAACCGTCCCCCTGACGCCGCCACCGGCGCCCTCGATCAGAAGATCTTCGATGTGGATCGACTGCGGCTTGGCGGTCAGCGTAAAGGTCGCCCGCGCCGGTTTGCCGGACGGCTTCACCCAGCCGGGCAGAAGTCCGTCGATCTGGGTGGGCGTGAGATCGGCTTCGACGGCGAAACGGCCGTCGCGGTCGGAGCCGGCCGCGACGTGGCCGGAGAGCCGGATCGGAATTGCGCCGCGGATCGTGTTGTCCGGATCGAGCCCCAGACTATTGCGCCCGGCTTCGTCGAGCATGCCCTCAAGGCGAATCTCGGCCTCGGGGTCGCCGCGCAATTTTCGATATTCGAGAGCGACCGGCGTAGCGCCGATCTTGACGTCGCCCTTGATTTGGAAGCCCTGCGGCGTGGCGCTCGCGTGCAAGAGCGCGGCCTCGACCCGCTGCCCCATGATCATATGATCGGCGACGAAGTTCGTGGCATCGACCGTGATTGCGTAATTGGTCGAGCCCGGCGGCAGATCGGGCCTGATCGGCAATCCGAGTGAAACCTGCGCGCTCATCGTCCCGCGAACCGCCGAAGGCTCGAACGGCACTTCGGAAACATCGCGCAGCCGGTCCAAATGCAGAAGCTCGAGCGCGGCCGACATCGGGCCATCCAGCTTGAAGCGCACGCGCGCGGGCGGCGCGTGCACCGCCGTGTCCGGCACCTCGAACGTGCCGGACGTCATCACCAGCTTGCGACCGGAGGGCAAATCGGCCATCGCCTTGCCGAGCGAGACGACGGCGTCGCGGCCGATAATGCGCACGGTGAGGTCGGCGTCGCGAAGCGCCGGCAAACCGTCCACCGGGCGGATCAGGCAGCCGGTGGCGAAAGCCTCGAGCGACAATCCGTCGTCGGGGATCGGCGGACCGCTGTCCCTGAGCGTTTCGAGCGGCGCGTTCACCGCGATCACGATGCGCTCGAGCGTACCGCTCATAAGGCGCTTGTCGAACCAGTCGCGCACCTTCGGGGAAACGAAAAACGGCCATAGCCGCTTCAAGGCGTCGACCGGCATGCGCGTGCCGGCGACGCCGATCGCCAGCCGAGGCGCACCGGAAAAATCCATGTTGCCGGACAGGGCGACGCCGACATCGGTGTTGCCGATGTCCCCCTCGTCGACGACGAGCCGGTGCTTGGCCGCGTCATACCGGCCGGTCACGGCAATGCGGTTGAGAACCAAGGGAGCGCTTGAGGCGCCTGCGGACGTCAGCAGCACCGTGCCGCCGCCGATCTTGAACGTCCAGGCGCCGCCGCTTTCCGCCGGCGCCTGCGCCTCGGCAATGAGCGTGATCCGGTTGCCGCCGGATACAATCTGGAACGGTACCGACAGAATCCGGTTCGCGGCGTTCCAATTCAGGTTGAATTCGGCATGATCGATCGCGACACGACCGTCGGCCTCGTTGGCGCCGCTGATGAAACCGGATTCGGCAACGATGCTGCCGGTTAAGCTTTGCGGCAGTCCGTCGGGGCCGATCTCGCCGTGGAGACTCGCGGACAAGGGTAAATTCGTTTGCAGATTTCCATCGCCAAAACGAGACGCCAGAAGAAGGTCGCCAGCGGAGACGTGACGGCCTTCGAGCTCGATGCTGCGAAAGCCATTCTGGATCGGCGCGATCGCGGCGGTAAGTTGCCAGGGTCGCCGTGGGTTGTCCGAGCCCACGTTCAGTACAAGGCCGCCTCCGTGCGGCCGCTCGAGACTGAGCGAAATATCGCGAAAGCCCCAGCGTTTTCCGGTGCGCTCGTCGTCGACGGTGAGATTTCCATCCTTGAGCCCGAGTTCACGCAGTTCGTGGCCGTCGAGACCGGTCTCGCCGAGGCCATCGATCCAGGAGAGCAAGGCGGCGAAGACGTCGCGGGGCCCGCGCGGCGCGGCGGCCTGATCCAGAGAGGGAATGACGGCGGACGCCGACTTCGCGGCAGACGCGGTCGCAGGCGCGGTTTGCACGGCCGTTTCCCGCGATTCCTGCGCGGAGCGCAAAAGCGCGGCCGCCGCGGAGGCCGGCACCGAGGCGGTCGCGATCGGATGCGTGTCGGCGCCGGCAAAGACCGTCACCTCGCCGTCGCGCTCGATGCGCACGGCCATTTCCGCGCCCACCAGATTAAGGCTTTCGGCGCGCATATGGCCGGTCAACAGGCTCATGCCCGAGACGCGGACCTCGGCCTTCGGCGCACTCGCCACCACGGTGCCGTCGGCGTCGCGCACCACGATATCGCGCAGGCGCACGGCGGTGGCGCCGGACTTGGTGCGCTCGATCTGGGTGCCGCCGACTTCGACGCGATGATGGCTGCCGAAGTTCTCTTCGATGGCGGCGGCGAGCCAAGGCGTCACCACGTCGAGCTGAATGGGTCCGCTGGCGAGGCGCCACCACAGGGCGAGGCATCCCGCAATGACAAGCCCGCCAAGCACGGCGATCCCGATGCCGGCGCGCTGGACCAAGCGTCGGTGTCGGGCAAAGAATGACGGGCGCGGGGATACGGGCGGCAAATCGCGCGGAGTCTCGGCACCATCACTCGCGACGGGCTGCGCCGGCCGGCGCAACTGGACCACCGACCCCCCTTGCGGAAGCGCCGCACTGTGCCTGTGCTGGTTCGTCATGCCCCTTCGGGCGTTCCCGTCCGTGGTGACCGCAGAACGATGTCGCCGTCAATCCGACCCGCCTGATCGGCGCCATCGACCGCCAATGATCGATCCCCGCTTGCGTATGTCTTCAGGCAGGTCAGAATGCCGCTTGGAAAGCGTCGAAAGGAAGGCACATGTCCGACCGCAAGCTCGCCCCCGGCGCGAAGGCTCCTGCCTTCACCCTTCCCCGCGACGGCGGCGATTCCGTTTCGCTCGCCGACTTCGCCGGGCGGACGCTGGTGCTCTATTTCTATCCGCGCGCGGATACCTCCGGCTGCACCAAGGAGGCGATTGATTTTTCGCGCCTCAAGAGCGTCTTCGGTAAAGCCGACGCGGAGATTCTCGGCGTCTCCGCCGACCCGGTACCGGCGCAAGACAAGTTCAAAGCCAAGCATAAGCTCACCATCGCGCTCGCCTCCGACGAGACACACCGCATGCTCGAAGCCTATGGCGTGTGGCAGGAAAAATCGATGTATGGGCGCAAATTCATGGGCGTCACGCGCACGACGTTCCTGATCGGACCGGACCGGCGCATCCTTCGCATCTGGCCGAAAGTCTCGGTCAGCGGACATGCCGAAGAGGTTCTCGCCGCAGTCCAGGCGCTGTGAGGCGCTTCGGCCCTGATCGAAGATCGGCTCGGCAGATAGTTTGGGCGACTGCTTCAATTGCCGAAGCATTTACCCCAGGCCATAAAATGTGGGCCGCAATTTCCTTAAAATTAACCATAAGCCGCTCAAATCGCCTCCCGGTGGGCCTGACCTCGGGTGGTCAGCCCGTTGGGAGCGTCAATGTCGGAGTGGACGGCGTCTCAATCACGACAGACCGCGCATCATGCGCGAGCCGTCGATCCGCGCGAGCGGGGCGGCGGGCGCGCCCGGCGGGCGATCGTGGTCGGCGGCTACACGATTGCCCATAAAGGACGGCAGATCAGGTTCGGGCCGGTGGCGTTCTGGATCGCCGTCGGCTCCTTCGTGATCCTGGCCGGTTGGTCGGTTGCGACCGCAACCTACATCGCCTTCCGCGACGATGTGCTCAAGAGCCTCATCGCGCGCCAGACCGAACAGCAATTCGCCTATGAAGACCGCATTGCCGAATTGCGCACGCAGATCGACCGCACGACCAGTCGCCAATTGCTGGATCAGGAGCAATTCCAGCAGAAACTCGACGCGCTCATTCACCGGCAGGCGGCGTTGGAAATGCGGGCCGCGGCGCTGAGCGGCATCGCCGATCCGGCCGCGACCGGCTCGATCAGGCCGGGAGCGCGGGCCATGCCCCAGCCGGCCGCGAGCCCAAAGCCTTCTCCGATCGGCGACTTGCCAAGCCCGCAAGGTTTCGACCGCGGCACGTTTCTCGAACCGTCGCGGGCGCCGGCGGCCGCCAAATCGGGAACAAAGGCCGCGCTCGCCGTCGATCTCGCGCGTATCGAGTCGTCCCTCGACCGCGTCGAAAAGCATCAAGCCGCAGCGCTGCGCGCGATCGAAGACCATTATGAAGGCAAGGCGCGCCGATTGCGCGGCGTCCTCGCCAGGCTCGGCCTCAGGCGCGGCGCGCCGCCGCCCGCGACCGGAGGCCCCTTCGTCCCGGTGAAAATGCCGGGCGAAAGCCACGGCTTCGAGCGCGCGCTCATGCGCGCCGCCATCGCGCGCGCGGAGGCCGAGCAACTCAGCCACGCGCTGCTCACTGTCCCAGTGCGCAAGCCGCTCGCCGGCGAATTGGACCTCACCTCCCCCTTCGGCGTCCGCACCGATCCGTTTCTCCGGGTGCCGGCGATGCATACCGGCATCGATTTCCGCGGCGAGGTCGGCGAGCCGGTCCGGGCGACGGCAGCGGGCAGAGTCACCAATGCGGGTTGGAGCGGCGGCTACGGCAAAATGGTCGAAATCGACCACGGCAACGGCCTCGCCACCCGTTACGGCCATCTGTCGCAGATCGACGTGAGCGTCGGCGACACGGTCCGCGTCGGTCAGATCATCGGCCGCCTCGGCTCGACCGGGCGCACAACCGGCCCGCATCTGCATTACGAGACGCGCATCGACGGCGAGCCGGTCGATCCGCAGAAATTCCTCAACGCCGGCAAAAAGCTCGGCGGAGCATGATCGGGAAAAGTGGAAACCGGTTTTCCGACAAGACCATGCTCCACTAATAGGGAGCCAGCCAGTAGCCCGCATGAGCGAAAGCGACATGCGGGAAAAACCGATCCGGCTGACGCGAAAATCCCGGATTCGCTTCGCTCATCCGAGCTATCTGCTACCTGCTTCCAGCCGCAGCGGCGGCGAATTCCACGTCCCGACCCGCTTCTTATTCCACATCCTCGACCTGGTTCGGCCCGGCGCCGAACGCCTTCTGCGCCAGAGCGGCTTCCATGAAACGGTCGATGTCGCCGTCGAGCACGGCGCTGGTGTTCGAGGTGGAGACGCCGGTGCGCAGATCCTTCACCATCTGATAGGGCTGCAACACGTAGGAGCGGATCTGGTGGCCGAAGCCGATGTCGGTCTTGGCGGCCTGCGCGGCGACCGCCTTCTCCTCGCGCTTTTTCAGTTCCAGCTCGTAGAGCTTGGCGCGCAGCATGTCCCACGCCTGCGCGCGATTGCGATGCTGCGAGCGGTCGTTCTGGCAGAACACCACGATGTTGGTCGGGATATGGGTAAGGCGGACCGCCGATTCGGTCTTGTTGACGTGCTGGCCGCCGGCGCCGCCGGAGCGCAGCGTGTCGACACGCACGTCGGCCTCGTTGACGTCGATCTTGATGCGATCGTCGATCACCGGATAGACCTGAACGCTGGCAAAGGAAGTGTGCCGGCGCGCATTGGCATCGAATGGCGAGATACGAACGAGGCGGTGCACGCCGTTCTCGGTCTTGAGCCAGCCATAGGCGTTCGTGCCCTTGATCTCGATGGTCGCCGATTTGACGCCGGCCTCTTCGCCCGCGGTCTCCTCGATGTAATCGACCTTGAAGCCGTGTTGCTCCGCCCAGCGCACATACATGCGCAACAGCATCGCGGCCCAGTCCTGGCTCTCGGTGCCGCCGGCGCCGGCATGGACTTCGAGGTAAGAATCGTTGCCGTCGGCCTCGCCGGACAGCAGCGCCTCGATCTCGCGGCGGGCGACCTCGGCCTTGAGCTTGCGCAATGCCGCTTCCGCCTCGGCGACGACTTTCGGTTCGTTCTCGGCGGCGCCGAGCTCGATCAGCGTCACCTGATCGTCGAGCTCGCGCTCGATCCGGGAGAGAGCGTCGAGCCGATCCTCGAGCGCAGTGCGCTCTTGCATCAACCGGCTGGCGCGCTGCGGATCGTTCCAGAGACCGGGGTCTTCGGCTTGCCGGTTCAGCTCGGCAAGCCGCACCCGCGCCTTGTCGACGTCAAAGATGCCTCCCCAGCAGCCCGAGCGACTGCTTGATCTCGGCGACGATGGTCTCGATTTCCGCGCGCATGGCAGGGATCAGATATCAGGTGTCAGGTGTCTGGTGTCAACGATTTCGCTCCGCCTGTTGCGTGACCTGATCCCGATCCCTGACTCCTGATCCGTGACATCAGTACAGTCCGCCGGTGCCGCTGCGGATGGCGCGGTCGGCCTCCGGCGTGACCGGCGGCGGGGCGTTGGCGCCCGTCTCCGCGCCGATGACCGAATAGCTGTCGGGCGGAGCGGTGCCGGGCTTGAAGGCTTCGAGGATCACGTGCGGATCGCCCGGGCCGGCGCGCATGCCGGTTTTCGCATCGACACGGATCAGCTTGATGCCGGGCGGCACGCGGAACGGAATCGGCGGCTTGTCGGCGAGCGCGACTTTCAGGAAGTC
>JASHRY010000292.1 GCA_030037105.1 Xanthobacteraceae bacterium | reverse complement strand
CAGATAAATGGTGCGTCCGCGCTCCATGTAGCGCAGATAAGTGGCGTGATAGACGATGCCGGTAAAGTCGGTGTCCTCGTAATAGACGCGCACGGCGAGGTAATGTCGGCCGTCGCGGATTTCGCCATCGAGGGCACTCGCGCTCATCGTGCTATCTCCACGACACCCGCTTTGCCATCGCGTGCTCCCAGTTGCGGCCGTCGAAAAGATGCGGCTTGAGCATGGCGACATCGACGCCGTCGAGGCAGCGCACATTGACGTCGATCTTGTCGGGATCCGAACGGGGGACGTAGAAGGGATGAATGCCGCAGGTCGCGCAGAAGGTGTGTTGCGCCGTGCCGGTATTGAACCGATAGGTTGTCAGCGCATCGGCGCCGCTCAACAGCTTGAACGCGTCCGGCGGCACGATGAGATGCAGAAAGCCTTTCTTGGTGCAAATCGAGCAATTGCATTCGGTCACGCGCGACAGGTCGGCCGTCACGCGGAAGCGCACGCGGCCGCAATGGCAGCCGCCTTCGTAAGTTTGCGCCACAGCCCCTCAGCCGGCTCGCGCCAATGGTGGCGAGGGCCGCGGAATGTCCGTTTTCCATTCCTTGCGGCTTCGATCCAGGACGCGATGGCTTCCTGTACATTCTTCAGCGCTTCTTCGGGCGTCTTGCCGTCCGACATGCAACCCGGCAGATCAGGCACAGTGGCGATATAGCCGCCGCCATCGCTGTCGGCCAACCAATCGATATGAACTGCGTATTCGAGTTTCATGGCCTTCAATGAGGCCGCGGCATCAAATGCCGCGGAATGACGGCCTCGGAAGCGGGCACGGGCCAATCGACCCGTGCCTGGATCATTGCGACTTCAATTGGTTCCCGATGTAGCGAACAAGCTTTCAGATGTAGACCGGCTTGACCGGCCTGCGGGCGGGAATGGTCAGTATCTCAACGTGCCGAGGGATGTTTTGCATGGCAATGCGATGTCCCCTTACCGGACCGAAACAGCAACCCGTGCTCGCGGCAGACTCTTTCGACGTCCTGAATCCGCCAATCACCGGCGGGGTTGCGGCGCATCCTCTCGAGGAGATCGGAGGCCATCAGTCCTCTTCGCTCTGTCCGAACAACCCGAACTGCGCCGGGTCGCGCGCGGGCTCGGGCAGGCCGAGATGGCGGAAGGCGTGGCCGGTGATCAGCCGTCCGCGCGGGGTGCGCTGCAAAAACCCGCACTGGATGAGATAAGGCTCGATGATGTCCTCGATGGCGTCGCGCGGCTCCGATAAAACGGCGGCCAGCGTCTCGACGCCGACCGGGCCGCCGCCGTAGTTCGCCGCGATCGCGGCGAGATAGCGCCGGTCCATGGCATCGAGCCCGGCGGCGTCGACTTCGAGCGCTGCGAGCGCCTTGTCGGCGACGGCGCGGTCGATCGCCGGCACGCCGGCGACGGAGGCGAAATCGCGCACGCGGCGCAACAACCGGCCGGCGATGCGCGGCGTGCCGCGGGCGCGCCGCGCGATCTCGTTGGCGCCATCCGCGGTCAGGCCGACGCCGAGCACGCGGGCGCCGCGGTTGACGATCTCCTCCAGCTCGGCCGCGGAATAGAAGTTGAGCCGCACCGGAATGCCGAAGCGGTCGCGCAGCGGGTTGGTGAGGAGCCCGGCGCGCGTGGTCGCGCCGATAAGCGTGAACCGGGCGAGATCGATCTTCACTGAGCGCGCCGCCGGACCGGTGCCGATGATGAGGTCGAGCTGAAAATCCTCCATGGCCGGGTAGAGGATTTCCTCGACCGCCGGATTGAGCCGGTGAATCTCGTCGATGAAGAGGACGTCGCGCTCTTCGAGGTTGGTCAGGAGAGCGGCGAGATCGCCGGCCTTGGCGATCACCGGGCCGGCGGTGGCGCGGAAATTGACGGCAAGCTCGCGCGCCACGATCTGCGCCAGCGTCGTCTTGCCGAGCCCGGGCGGTCCGACGAACAGCACGTGATCGAGCGCCTCACGCCGCGTCCGCGCCGCCTCGATGAATACGCCGAGATTCTTGCGCACCCGCTCCTGGCCGATGAACTCAGACAGGAGCTGCGGACGCAAACTCGCCTCCGCCGCGTCCTCCTCGCGGCGCTCGGCCGTGACGAGCTTGCGTCCGGCGACGCCACTCATCGCTCCGACCCCCTGGTGTATTTGTTCGGCAGCAGCGCGCCGATCGGCACCGCCGCCGGCGCTTTCCCGTTCGGCACGATCACGCGCGCTTTTGGATCGTAGTCGAAGATCAGTTCGCGACAGGCGCCGCAGGGCGAAACCACGGCGATGGCCCGGCCCTTTTCCGCGGCCGAGGGATGGCGCACAGCGACGATCGTGTCGATCCCCGCGCCGCCGCGATCGACGATCGCGCGTCCGAGCGCGACCGCCTCGGCGCAGACCGCCATGCGGCCGAGATAAGCGTCGAGATTGACGCCGGTGAAGATTTTCCCCGCGCGCGTGCGCAAGGCCGCGCCGACCTCCTGCCAGTCCTCGCGGTAGCGCCGCTTGATCGCCGCGGTCGCGGCGGCGATCAATTCCCAATCCGCCTTGCTCAGCTTCGCGCGCCGTTTCACTTCGCCAGCTCCTTCAAGCCGAGCCGGATGAGCGTCGTCACTTCCGCCCCCTCGCCCGCCCCGCGGGCCGCAGCGGCGACGGCGGCGGCGGCCTGCGGCTGCGCATAACCGAGATTGACCAACGCCGACACGGCGTCGCTCACCGGCTGCGGCGCCCGCTTCTCGTCGAGCGCGCCGGAGAGCCGCACCAAGGCCGGATCGACATCGGTATAGGCCGGCGCCTTGTCCTTGAGCTCGGTGACGATGCGCTCGGCGACTTTCGGCCCGACGCCGGGGGCGCGCGCGACCATCGCCCTGTCGCGCATCGCAATGGCCGAAGCGAGATCGGCCGGCTTGAGCGTACCGAGCACGGCGAGCGCGACTTTGGCGCCGACTCCCTGCACGGTCTGCAAGAGACGGAACCATTCGCGCTCGACGTCGGTCGAAAAACCGAACAGGCGGATCTGATCTTCGCGCACATGCGTTTCGATCGCGAGCGTCGCCGGCTCGCCGGCGCGCGGCAATTCCTGCAGCGTGCGCGCCGAGCAATGGACGAGATAGCCGACACCGTTGACGTCGAGGATGACCGAGTCCTCACCATAGCTGTCGATCACACCGCGAAGCCTGCCGATCATGGCGTTCGCTCACCTTCGTCATTCCGGGTCCGAGCGAAGCGAGGAGCCCGGAATCCATAACCACTGCGTTTGCAGAATAAGCTCAGTGCGCGTTCTACAAGACCCGTGGTTATGGATTCCGGGCCCGGCCCTGCGGGGCGTCCCGGAATGACGATGTGGAAAATGTCGATCATCTAGCCACCGCTTTTGGCGCCCCCACCTTCAAGGCGGCGTGCAGCACCGCACTCTGCCGGTGATGGGCATGGGTCACGGCGATGGCGAGCGCATCGGCGGCGTCGTCCGAAGACGGATCTGCCTTGGGGAGAAGGACGCCGATCATCATGCGCACCTGTGCCTTGTCGCCGTGGCCGACGCCGACGATGCTCTTCTTCACCAGGTTCGGCGCGTATTCGGAAACCGGCACGCCGGCCTTCGCCGGCACCACCATGGCAATGCCGCGGGCCTGGCCGAGCTTGAGCGTCGCCGTGGCATCCTGATTGACGAAGGTCGCCTCGACCGCCGCCTCGTCCGGGCGGAATTTTTCAAGCACGCCGAGAAGCCCGTCATGAATGGCGAGAAG
>JASHRY010000291.1 GCA_030037105.1 Xanthobacteraceae bacterium | reverse complement strand
CGTGAGGTGAGCGAAGGCGCGATGCGCCTTACGTCTTACAAGTCCTATGGTCTCTGATCTAGCTGGAGACACTCCTCGACTTTTGTCACTCAGTGTGTTTCTCCCCCGAGAAATGCCGCTCGGTCAGGAACGCTATCGCGCCGCGGGAACGGCTTTGCTTTTCCTCTACCTCTACTGTGCACGGGGCGAGTCGGATTGGCGTGAGCAAGCCAGGTGAGGAGGCGCGGCCGCAAACCTGAGCCTCGCGGTCAGGGACGGCGATGAATATATTGACGAAGTCGGATCAATCTGCCTTTGCGAGAGAACGCAAACTTGCCCCACACCCCCGTCACCATCCTCACCGGCTTCCTCGGCAGCGGCAAGACCACACTGCTCAACCGTGCGCTGCGCGATCCGGCGATGGCCAATACCGCGGTGGTGATCAACGAATTCGGCGAAGTCGGTCTCGATCACCTGCTCGCTGCGCAAAGCGACGACACCATCATGGTGTTGGAGAACGGCTGCCTGTGCTGCACCGTGTTCGGCGATCTCGTCACCACGCTGAACAATCTTTATCACTCCCGCGAGGACGGCGCGATTCCGCGCTTCGATCACGTCGTCATCGAAACGTCGGGGCTGGCCGATCCGTCGCCGCTCATTCAGGCGTTTTTGTCCGATCCGACTTTGGCCGGGCTCTACCGCATCGGTGCGGTGGTCGCGGTCGTCGACGCGGTGAACGGCTCGGCAACCCTCGACGCGCACGTCGAATCTGTGCGCCAAGTGGCGCTCGCCGACCATATCCTCGTCACCAAGCTCGATCTTCTCCCCCTCCCCACCCTCCCCCGCGAGCGGGGAAGGGAAGGGAGAGGACAGGCGCAGGACGCCGAAGCGTCTCTGACCGCGCGGCTCGCTCGCCTCAATCCGGCGGCAAAGATTTCGCGCATCGACGATCCGGCGTTCGACATCGGCCGACTATTGCGCAGCGACGCGCTTAAACCTGGTGATCCGAAGGCCGATGCGCGGGCCTGGCTCAATGCCGCTGCTTACGAGACGGCCGCCGCACACGATCACGCGCGGCACGTCCATGACCACGACCGCGACGACCACGATCATCACCACCTGCACGACCGCGACATCGCCTCGTTCTGCTTCGTGCGCGAAGCGCCGATCCCGCGCGAGGCGTTGCGCCTGCTGCTCGACGCCTTGCAGCAGAATCTCGGCCCCAATCTGTTGCGGGTGAAAGGCATCGTCCACGTCGTCGAGGAACCCGATCGCCCGGCGGTGATCCAGGGCGCGCAGCATCTTTTGCACAACCTCACCTGGCTCGAGCGCTGGCCGGACGAGGACCGCCGCAGCAGGCTCGTCTTCATCACCCAGGGATTCGACCGCGCCGAGGTCGAGGACATGATCGCGGTGCTCGACCGCGTGGCCACGCGCACCGCCGTCGCGCGCGCCCGCGCCCGGGACGCCCGTTGAGCGGGTTCACTGCGGCGGCGGCAAATCCACGCGGTAGTCCGGCGCAACCGCGGGCGGCAGCTCGCCGGCGTAAGCGCGCCGCAGCCATTCCTGCTGCGTCACGCCGGCGGCTCGCAGCGCAACCAGCTTGGCGGGATCAACGAACTTTCCGACCGGATCGGCCTTGAATTGCGGCGAATCGTGCATGAACGCCTTGGACTGCGCCCAATCGCCGAAGACATCCGCCTGCAGTTCGACGCTGTTGCCGTCGGGATCGACGTAATAGAACGACAGCGTCATGCCGTGATGCACCGCCACGTGCGGCTCATAGCCGAATTTGTCGTGCAGCCGCTGCCAGGTGTCGAGCAGGTCGTCGACCGACTCGTATTCGAAAGCCAAGTGGTGCATGCCCGCGTTCCGGCGAAAGTCGGGATTGTCGCGAAACGTCGGACTGTGGATCAGCGAAAGCCGGTGATTGGCGGCGTCATTGGTCAGAAAGGCAATGCCGCGATTTTGGAATACCGCCTCGACGCCGACGACGGCGGCGTACCAATCGATCATCTCCTGCAGGCGGGCGGTCTTGAGCAGCACGTGATGCAATACCGGACGTTTGCCCATGTTGTCCTCGACGAATCTGGCTGAAGGAGTAGGCAGACTTGTCCCGCACGGAAGTGGCGCGCCCGAAGAGATTCGAACTCCTGACCCCCAGATTCGTAGTCTGGTGCTCTATCCAGCTGAGCTACGGGCGCCGGGTGCGTCGCGTTCAAAATACCGACCAGCGCAGCGGCCGGCGATGCGCGCCCATAGCTATAGGCTTCGCCGCAGAATGGCAAGGTGGCGCAAATGCCCGCACGCGTACGCTGGCCAAAATATCCCAAACGCGCCGCTGCCCGCGGCTCTTTCGCGTCGTTTCGAAATGGGCAACGAGGAACGGCTTCGACGGCTTCGTCCTGACCTGACGGTGCTATATCGAAGACATGAGGCGCTTCGACGTGCGCCCTTATCCTTGGGCGCGGGCGCCGCGATGGGCGCTCAATTCCACGGCGCGATCGGGAATGGTGAGCCGCAGCGTCGCGCCGATGGTGCCTTCGACGAGGCGGATGTCGCCGCCGTGAGTGCGAACGAGCTCGGCGGCGATGGCGAGGCCGAGGCCGGCGCCGCCGGTGCGGGTCGAGCCCTGGAACGCCTCGAACAGATGCGCGCGCGCCTTGTCGGAAAAGCCGGGTCCGGTGTCGGAAACCTCGATCACCACCACCGCGCCCTCGCGCCGGCCGGTGATGCGGATCTGGTCGCGGCCGGGGTCGCGCGCGGCGCGACTCTGCAGCGCCTGCACGGCGTTGCGCGCGAGATTGAGCAGAATGCGGAAGAGCTGCTCGTAATCGGCCTCGACCGTCAGCCCGCGCTCGACCGCGCTGATCCAACGGATCGGCGCGTCGGCGGGAAGCCCGAGCGTCTCGTGCACCTCCTCGACCAGCGGTTCGAGCAGAATCGGCTTTCTTTCCGGCGGCGGTTCCTGCAGACGGCCGTAGGACAGCGTCGATTGGCAGAAGGCGATGGCGCGCTCAAGCGCGCGCATCAGCTTGGGCGCGAAGCGCTGCACGCCGGGATCGGGCAGGCTCGACAGCCGATCGGAGAAAAGCTGCGCCGAGGTGAGCAGGTTGCGCAGGTCGTGATTGATCTTGGAGACGGCAAGGCCGAGCGCGGCGAGCCGGCTCTTCTGCTGCAGCATCGAGGCGAGCTCGCTCTGCATGGTGGCGAGCTCGCGCTCGGCGACGCCGATCTCGTCGGCGCGCGCCGACGGCGCGATGACGCGCTCGGCATTCTCCGGGTCGGCGCGGAACGCCATCATGTTGGCGGTGATCCGGCGCATCGGCCGCACGAACATGTAATGCAAAGCGAGATAGACCAGCGCCGCGCTGATGCCGGAGATCAGCAACGAGATGAGCAGGAGACCCACCGAGTAGCGCAGCATCGCCTGGCGCAGCGGCGGCTCGTCGAGGACGATTTCGATGTAGTCGCCGCCCATCGGCGCCGGACCGACGACGCGCATCACGCCTTTCTTCGTGTCCAGCATCATCGTGAAGGCGTCGACGATCGCGTCGACGGTGCCGACGTTGCGCATGTCGAAGTCGTGGCTGATCGGCGGCGGAGCCACGCCGACGGCGAGCAGGCGGCGCCGCGTTCCCATCTTCATGGCCACGGCGCGCGCGCCGATGCTGTCGAGGATCTGCTTGGCGAGGCTGTCCGACACCATGCCGTTCGGCGCGGCATCGAGCACGAGCGCCGCGGTGTAGGCGCTGGCCAAGCGGTCCTTGAGCCAATTGACGCGGAAGTTGGCGACCAGCGGCACATAGATCAGCACTTCCGCGATCATCACGAACAGGATCGTGAGGACGAGGAGCTTTCCCGAAAGCCCGAAGCGCGGCACCCGGACCGATCCCGGCCGAGCGGCTGGTTCATCGCTCATGAGCTGAGCCTTCGCAGTGTCTTCTTCCGAAGTTCGCAAATCAATCGGCCTGCGCGCGTGCGAATCTCGGGCGGCTTTGGACTTGCAAGGTTCGCTCCGGTATTGCCGGAACGCATCCACCTTCAAATCGCCGCACCCGCTGTCAACCAAGGCGACGCAGCCAACCTATGATGCGACGCACGCGCGGTGCCGTCAAACCGCGGGTAAAATAAGTAATGGCCGCGCGTTTACCAATCTCCGCATAGGTCGGATAGGGGACAACGAGGCCGGCGAAGGCGCGGATGTTCAGCTTCTGGCCGATGGCCAGCGTCCAGGCGGTGATGTTCTCCCGCGCCTGCGCTCCGACGATCGTCACGCCGAGGATGTCTCCCTTGCGGTCGGTGACGACCTTGATGTGGCCGTCGGTCGCCCGTTCCGCCTGCGCACGGTCGTTTTCGCCATAAGGCCAGCGCAACACGCGGACGCCACCCTTTTGCTCCCGCGCCTCCTCCTCGAGAAGGCCGACCTGGGCGAGCTCAGGATCGGTCTGCATAACCCGCGGAATGGCCTGGTGGTTCACTTGGACCGGCAGGTGGAACAGTGCCTGTCGGATCACGAGTCCGGCGTGGTAATCGGCGAGGTGGGCGAGCTTGGGTCCGCCGGTCGCGGCGCCCACCGCATAGACACGCTTGTTGGTCGTGCGCAGATGCCGATCGACGACGATGCCGTGCGACCCGTAGCGGATGCCGGCGGCGTCGAGATCGAGGTTGTCGAGGTTCGGCCGACGCCCGGCCGCGACCAGAAGATGCGAGCCTTCGATCGTCTCCGCGCCCGCGGACGTGGCGAGCGTAACCTGCACCTTGGCGAGCGACCGGCGGACCTTGATGATTTCGACCCCGGCGCGCAGCTTGACGCCCTCGCGCGCGAGCGCGTCGAGCACGATGGCGGCGCATTCGGAATCCTCGCCCGCGAGCGGCGTCTTCGCTTCCAGTACGGTGACGGCGGCGCCGAGCCGGCGGAAGGCCTGCGCCAGTTCGAGTCCGCTGGCGCCGGCACCGATGACGATGAGATGGCGCGGACATTTGGCGAGATCGGAAATGGTCTCGGCAGTGAGGTGCGGCGTGTCGATGAGGCCGGGAATCGCCGGGATGAGAGGCGAAGAGCCGGTGGCGATGACAAATCGGCCCGCTCTGATGGTGAAATCGTCGACCGCGACCGTGCCGGGGTCGGTGAAACGAGCGGCGCCGGCGATGATGCGCACGCCGAGCCCGGCGAAGCGCTCGCGCGTGGAGTTCGGCGCGACCGCGCCGATGACATCGTTCACATGGGTGCTGACCGAGGCGAAATCGACGCCGAAGCGCACGGTCTTCATGCCGAAGCGCGCGCCGTTGCGCACGGCGTTCACCCGCTCGGCCGCCGCCGTCAGCGCTTGTGCGGGTACGCGGCCGGTTTTTTTGACATATTCGCGGCCCATGCCGCCGTTTTCCACGAGCACCGCAGGCACGCCGAAAGCGGCGGCCGCGGCGGCGACGGAAAGACCGCCGGCGTCAGCGCCGACCACGCAGATGTCAGGTTTGAACTCCTGCGCCATCAGGCCGACGGGCTCACCACGCGTGATGCTGGAACCGGCGCAAAGGCAGGCGCAAATCCGGCGGTAAAGCCGTCATAGCGCGTGTTGCGGTGTTTTCGCGGTCTCGGTCCATCACACATATTCTATACACCTCCATGATCGGGAAACGGCGGAGAAACGGCGCAGTAAAGAGACCGCGCCGCCCGATCGATGCGGCGGTACGGCCGGCACATTGCATTGACGAACCCGAACGGGTCCCGTATAAGCCGCGCCAATTGCGGCCGAAGCGGCGAAGCGGCAATCGCGCTTCCGGCGCGCGAAGCGATCTCTCTGAGACGAGCGGGCCAAAATCGGGCGCGCAGCGGAGAAATCCTGTGAAACGGACCTACCAGCCGAGCAAATTGGTGCGCAAGCGCCGGCACGGCTTTCGCGCGCGCATGGCAAGCAAGGGTGGGCGCAGAGTCTTGGCTGCGCGGCGCGCGCATGGGCGCAAGCGGCTCAGTGCGTGATCGGGAGGCTCGTTCCCTCGTCGCCGTCGAGCGGCTAAAACGCCGCAGCGACTTTCGCGCCGCGGCGAGCGGAGTGCGGATGTCCGGTCGCGCTTTCGTGGTGCAGGCGCGGCGGCGGGCTGAGGACGGAACGGTCCGCGTCGGATTCACGGTGTCGAAACAAGTGGGCAACGCCGTGGAGCGCAACCGTGTGCGCCGCCGATTGCGGGAAATGGTACGGCTGTCGCTCGCCGCCGATTCCGAAAGATGGCACGCCGGTCATGATTATGTGCTGATCGGCCGGCGGGCGGCGCTTGGGCAGTCGTTCGGCGAAATGGTGCGGGAACTCGATGTGGCGCTCAGCCGTATTCATGCGCCCGAGCGCGGGGCAAGTGGTGGCGTCCGCCGCGGACCCTTACATGAAGCGGGTTCGCCGCCCCGGTCGCAAAAGCCGCGCCGGCGCCGGACGCCGCGTCAACAACCGCCGCAAAAGTCGCCCGCAGATCAGCCGCGAGAGCGTTGAATGACCGAGCACAAGAACACCATTATCGCCGTCGTGCTGTCGCTCATCGTCGTCATCGGCTGGCAATATTTCATCGGCTATCCGCAGATGGAAAGGCAGCGCCACGAGGCGCTCATCAAGCAGCAAGAGCAGGCACAACAGCAGCCGCCGGCGACGCAGCCGCATACGGCCGGCGCATCCGGCGCGGCGCCGCCGGTGCCGCAGGCCGGCTCGCCGATGCTGCCGGGAGCGCCGGCTGCCGGCGCACCGACGACGACGCTCACGCGCGAAGCGGTGATCGCCTCTTCCCCGCGCGTCGCCATCGACACGCCGCGGCTCTCCGGCAGCATCGACCTTAAAGGTGCGCGCCTCGACAACCTCTCGCTCGTGCAATACCGGGAGACCGTCGATCCCAACTCGCCGCCGATCGTGCTGTTCTCGCCTTCGGGCGCGCCGAACGCCTATTATGCCGAGTTCGGCTTCGTGCCCGCTGCGGGTACGACCGCGAAGATGCCGGGGCCGGACACGATATGGACGCAAGAAGGAAGCGGCGCGCTCGGCGTCGATCGTCCGGTGACGCTCACCTACG
>JASHRY010000290.1 GCA_030037105.1 Xanthobacteraceae bacterium | reverse complement strand
TAGCTCACCACCCCGCCTTGTAATTCAGCCGGCCGAGCAAGCTCTGGCTCTTCACCGCGGTGGAGTACATTTCCGGCGATCCGCCGGCGCCGATCGCGTTTTGCCCGCCACTGCCGCTGCTGAGGTCGCTGTAGAGATATTCAAGGCCCAAAGACCATTTGGGCGACAATTGATATTCAAATCCGACGCCGGCGATCCAGCCGGTTTGCGGCACCGAGCTTTGCGAGAAACCTCCCATCGGACCGCCTTGGAGCGGCGATCCCACATCGGCCGCAGCGAACCCGCCTTTGACATAGGGCAACCATTGGCCAAACGAAAAGCCGACTCGGCCCGTTACCGTGCCGAGCCAATTCATGTTCGGGGTCCACGCTCCAACCGCGGGAATGTTCGGGCTCGTGAACCTGCCGTCGAAGTTGGCCGCCGACAACGAGCCTTCGAGACCGAGCACCAAGTTCCCCGATTGGAAGTTATATCCGAAGCTCTCGTTTGTCGGTCCGGCCGCGGCGCCAAGCGATGAAAGGGCGCTCGACGTTGTCGGATTCATCCATGAGAAGCCCGAAGCATCGCCCGGGTTGGCTTTGAAATAGAAGTTCGATGACCATTCGGTGCTTTGCGGTTGCGGCGAGGTTATCGTAAAAACATTCAAATCGGTCGCCGCAGCGACTTGCACCATGCAAGCGCTGGCGCCGGCAACAAGGAGAAACCTGCAAGCTCTGCCGAGCAGTGGCATCAGTATTTCACCCCGCTCGCGTTCCTCGGCCGCCGACGAGCCCAAGCTCACTTAAGAACCTCGGACTCCAACGGCATGAATCGACCTAACTCAAACCTTTTTTATCATATACCTTTTGATATTCCGGGTCGATGCTCTGGTCAACCCGCCGTGGCTATAGAAGCTATTGTTTTAACTACAGTTTCTCGCTTACCCGACACTTTCACGGCAAGTGTTGCAAATATGGCTCATTCGCCGCGGCTCTTAAATTCATAAAAATTCATAATAAGGGGCCGCCGATCCAGCCGACGGCGCCGCAATCATTCTGAATATTCCGCAATAGTGCCTTACGGGAAGGGATAGTAACGAATCGACGTGAAGAAGATGTTGTTGTTGGGGTTCAGCCCCTCGTTGGGAGTGCCGGAGCCGGTCGGAACGCCCGGGAAAGCTTCCAGCCTTACGTACTCATATTGCAGACCGAAGACGAACCGTCCCACCGGCCCCTTGTAGATGTTCTGCCAGAAGCCGATCGTGAGCTCCTGCGTGCGCTTGACGTTGGCCGTGCACGTCAAACCGCTGATCGGCGAATTGAACGATGCCGCGCCAATCCCGCCGGGGTTGTTGGCGTAGGCCGCGTTTTCCTCGAGGCAGCCGTTGTTGACGGCGAGAGGGTTGCCATAGCCGTCGCTGCCCGTGCCGAAGTATTTCGCATTCACCTGCTCCTGGCCAGCGTAAGCATAGATGTCGAGGCCGTCCCAGGGATGGGCGACTGCGCCGAGCAGGACTCCGAGGTAAGGAAGCGGCCGCAACGACCCGTCCGGCCCGTAAGTAACGTCGGCCAACTGGCTCGAGCCGTAGCGGCCGCCGCCGTCGCCGTACATCACGGAGCCCTGCAGGTCGAGGTATTTGGGCACGGCAGGGAGCAGAACGGAGCCGCCGACGTCCCAGCCGAACGCCGTCTTCCTCGACCAGGAAGCCGGGGTGGTGGCGCTGACGTAGGGTGACACCTGGTCGGCGAGCGCACGCTCCATGCCGAACACTTCATAATGCCCCCAGCCCGGATCGAGGGCGATTTTCTCGATCACGTCAGGCGCGACATCGTTGGAGCAATATGTTGCGCTGTCGAGCAGTCCGGAATTGTTGCAGTTGTTGGCCGCGTTGACCACATAGGGATAGGCCGCTCCTGCGGCCGGCAACGTGCCTCCGATCGCGGCCTGTGGCGCCTCGACCGAGACGCCGAACCACGCCACCTTGTTCCAGTCCTCAACGAAGCGGAGCTGTTCCTGCCGCGTCCAGTTGAAGCCCACGACGTACTGGGCGTCGATCGTCAGCGGCGTGTTCTCGGTCTGCGGCAGCATCCCCACCCGGTTCTGGGTCAAAAGGCTCCAGGCCTGACCGCCGACAACATGGAAGTGGTAGTTGTCGTTGTCGTACTCCAGGAAGGCTTGGCGGATGCGCAAATTGTAGCTGTTGCTCTCGCGCGAATTAGCGGTCACGCCGGCACCAAGGAAGTCCGATTCGTAATAGGCTTTCAGGTGCTGGGTCGGATCGATGTCTCCGGTCATCTTGATCGCGATGCGGCTCTGCTGGGCGGAGGCCCGCCACTCGTTCTCGTAGTAAAGCGGTGTATTCGGAAACGGCAGCGAGCTGAAAGCCGGATCGCTGGCGCCGGAGGAGACTTCGTTGCGCTGGCGCCACACGGTCGCGCCTTCGATGAAGCTCCCGGCGAACGAAACCTGGACCCCGGCCGGCAGCCACGACGGACCCGACTTGGTCGCCAGCGGCGATCCTGGAGAACCGGACGACGCGGCGTTGAAGACGCCCGGCGGAACGTTCTGCAGCGCCTGTTGCGCGGTCTGCGCGGACTGTTGCGCGGCCTTGGCCTGCTGCCTTGTCTGCGCCATCTGGTCCTGCAACGCCTGCAATTGCTGCTGCAGGGCGTTGATCTGGTTCTGCATCTGCTGGGTCTGCGCATCGTCGGCGAAAACCGGGGCGGCCATCAGAAAGGATGCTCCCAAAGTTGTGCCCGCGAGCAGAACAGCCACTTTTCGTTTGACCCCCATCACCCCCTCCGTTCTATTAGTTTTGAAACTGAAACTAACGAGGACGAGTCATCGTCCTTCGTAGGTTTCGGCCATGACAGTGGGATGACAATCAGCTCTAACGCTGCGATCGGATCGGCTAGTCGTGCGAGTTTTGACGCATCAGTGATAAAAAGATCACAACGCTCGACGATGTCGTCGCGATGGCATTCGGATGCAAATTCGCGTCGTCACTCGCAACTTTGCTCGGCGGCGGCTCGAAAAACGGCCAATACGTCTTTGATGGAGAAAAGGAATATGAATCCGGACTCTGACCTAAAGCGGAGACGATCAGGTTGCGCAAACTCTAACACATAACGGCTTACAGCCTGCCACCTTCAAACCGTGCTTGCTGGTCGCTCACTGGACGTCGCGATATTCATTCGTGCAGGTACTCGTCGGCATATTGCAAGCTTCGCCGAGAATTCCGCGTCCCGGAACAAACACATAGCCGGGACCAACAAAAGCGCCCGGCGGAACAACGGCATAGGGGCCGTGGGCCGGCGCCGCAACGCGGCGCGCGAAATGACGCCGGTGACGCCACCGGGTGGTGCCGTGAACATGATGCGCTGCAACGGCCGCAGGTTGGCGGCTCGCTGCCACGGCGGCGCCCGCACCGAGCGAAAACACAGGCACAGCAATCAGGGAGCCTGCGATCAGCGCGGAGCAAAGTCTGGACGAGAATTTGCGCGACATGAATTTGCGCGACATGGCTGCACTTCCCAGACGTTACTTGTTGCTGGCTTATTGTTTATTGTTGTCCATAATTATTGCTCAGTCAAAGCGGCAGTCATGGGATTGGTTCCTCTCTTCGAAATTAAATCTCCGCAATGGTTGCGGCATAGCAGGACCATCGGTCCAGATATCAGCACAGCTTGTCAGTGCGCCAACGAGCCCATAAAAAAGTCACGCTGCGCCGGTCCAAGCTCGAAGCCCCGCGCTATTTCCGGACGCGCGGTCAAGGTGCGGCGTTGGGCGCCAAGAGCCGCTTGAACGCGGCGGCGACGGCGGGAAGCGGCCGCGGGATCGGTGGGAAGAATTGATAATCCTCCCAGCCGCCGCCGAGCGATTTGTAAAGTGTCACGAACTGCGCCGCGGCGCCTTGCTGCGCGGACACATATTGTTCCTCGATTTGGTATTCCTGCCGCTGCGCGTCGATCACATTGAGAGAATCGGTCAATCCGCGATTGAACCGCTCCTGCGCCAAGGTTACGGCGTGCCTCGCCGCCACCAAGGCATCGCTCAAGTGACGCAAGCGATCCTGCTCGGCGGCGTAGGCGGCAGCGGCAGTATCGACCTCGCGCACCGCGTTGAGCACCGTCTGCTTGTAGGCGAACAACAACTCGCGGGTGCGGAAGTCGGCCTTTTCGACCACGGCGTCGAGCCGGCCGAAATCCAGCAAGGGCGCTGCTATCGCCGGTCCGACCGACCATATCGGATTGATGGGAATGCCGCCGATGCCTTGCTCGTTGCCGACCCCGGCGGTCATCACCACCTGGGGAAACAGGTCCGCGGTTGCAACGCCGATCAGGGCGGTGGCGCTCGCCAACTGACGCTCGGCTTCGGCAATGTCGGGCCGGCGGCGCAAGAGATCGATGGGCAACCCGGCGCGGATGCGCGCCGGCATGGCCGGAAGCACCCCGGGCTTCGTCAGTTCCTTGCCCAGGTTTTCCGGGAACTCTCCAATCAAAACCGCAATCACATTGCGGGCCGCATCGATCTGGGCGATCAACGGCGCGACCTGCGACTGCAATTGCGCCAATTCGCGTTGCGCCAGAGTGACGTCCAACTCGTTGGTGATGCCGCGATTGAAGCGCTCCTGGACGAAATCGAGGTAGTGCTGCGCGACTTGAATGCTCTGGCGCAGGACCGCCAGCCGCATTTGCAGCGCACGCAAATCGAGGTAGGCCTGAGTCACGTCGGCGACGAGCGAAATCAGCGCCGCGTTGCGGGCGGCGATGGCCGCTTCGACGTCGTATTGCGCCGCCTCGATCGCGCGCCGGAATTTGCCGAACACGTCGATCTCCCATCCGGCATCGAAGCCGACGATGTTGGCGACCTGCGACACGCCTGCGCCGTTCTCGGCGGAGACGAGGGTTTGCGAGACCCGGCCGCGGGCGAGATCGCTTCCCGTTCCCCAACCGCCCCCGGCGTCCGCTTCCGCGCCGGGGAGCGCCGCGCCGACAATCACGGCCTCTTGCGCGCGCGCTTCCTGCAGGCGATCCAAGGCAATCTCCAAAGTCGGGCTCGCCGCGATGGCGCGGTCGATCAACGAATCGAGCTCGCGGTCATGCAGGGCGCGCCACCATCTGGCGGTATCGACGGCACGCCCGGCCTGTTCGGCGTGTGAAGAGGCTGCCGCCGCAAAATGTTGCGGCACCGGGGTTTGCGGCGGGACGTAATCGGGACCGACGGCGCAGGCCGCCAACCCGCCGCACGCGGCGACACCGAACAGGGGCGCGAATATGCGCGCCCAGCCGCCGCTTGGGCGGTCACCATTCCTGCGCGGAAGCTTGACTGGCGCCGGCACCAACGCGCGCATTCCACTACCGGAAGCGAATGACGACTGGACTTTAGTGATCTTCGACCATCCGCGGCGCCGACGCGGCACGCGATGATTTCGCCTGCAGATGGCGTTCCCCGGATCGAGAATGGGCGTTTTCCCGGGTGGGCGCAAGCCGCTTTCACCCGCATGTCCCGACGAAGGCAGGGGGACGGGCAGACCGGCAACAGCGCGATCCGCCTATACTTTTCCCGGTGCGCGACGAATGCGCCACGCAACGCTAGCGCGCAATCCGATCACGTTGAACCGGATTGCGCTCTTGGTGGAGCATGATCTTTTCGGAAAACCGGTGCCCACTTTCCCGGATCATGCCTTAGAACGTCAGCCGCGCGGAGACGACCAAATTGTTTTGGATGACGGGATTGCTCGTTACCGAGAACTGATAACCCACGCCGAAGATCAGGTTTTGTCGGGGCGCCAACGCAAAGCGGCCGAATATGATACCCGGCGTGAGCAAGACTTGGCTCACACCGACGTGCTCGCCGTTCGGCCAGTATTCGTAATTGACCTCCAATTCCGGCCAGAAATACTGCATGAAATGATATTGGAAGGCGGTATTCCACAGGATCGGATCACCGAAATTCTTCAGGTTCGTAGACGCAGTAGTACTCCCCGACGAAAGCGCAGCAATTCCGTATTGCTCGCTGATCGTCATCTGAATGTCGAAATCGCCCCACCCTTTGCCGAATGCCAGGGTTGGCTGCAAGGTATCGACATTGGTTGAGATTTTACCGCTGGTGCCAAGCGCCTCCGTCTCCTGCAGGAAGGCGGTCACGATGTAATCGCCGTTCTGCTGGTTCGCGTAGATCAGGCGGTATTTGGCAAGAAACGTCGGCCAGTCGCCGGCGCCCTGTGCGAAACCCTTGGGGCCATAGGCAACCTCGTCGGAGGGCGCCCCCACGATCACTTCGACATTGTAGAAGGGGATGAACTCCACCCTGGTGCCGCCGGGTCCACCGTAATTATAGATGTGTTGGCCGTTCCCTTGGCTGCCGGTCCCGTTTTGCTGGTCGTAGAAGTCCCAGCGCAACTCTTGCTCGAGGCGCGGGGTGACGGTCACCAGAGGGGTCATCCAGCGCGGTTGCGCGGCTTGGCTCGCCGTCACCATGTCGAGCCACGACTGGTACGTGGCCGGGTCGATGATATCGGCGCGCGCGGCGAGCGGCGCCAGCACAACGGCCAATCCGGCGACGGAGCATCGCAACCCGTAAGCCATCATGCGCGTCGCCTGTCCGCGCCGCCCGATCGATGCCTGATGGCGCCTGTTCTTGTAATGATTTACCATTGCCCACCCTCCCCCGATGTATATAACAGAATATAACGATACCAGCAGCCGTCGGCGTCAGTGTCAATATATTGTCACGAGATCAAACGCCGAAGTCGGCCGATGTGACATTGCGGCAACACGCCGCCACGCCTCAGGCCGCGACCATGCCGGAGGAGCTACCTCAAAGCCCGCTGCTGCCCTCGGGCGCCAGGGCCGGCGCATAGTCCGGCGGCACCTGGAAAAGCTCCGCCGGCTGGCGGCCATAGCGCACTGCGCGCGCCTCCATCACAGTCTTGCCGTCGACGACGCCGCGGAGCAGCACGCCGTCCGTCGTGACACACAAGCCGCACGCCTGCGTATCCTCGGTCCATGACCATTCGACGCAGCGCAGCCCGGCCACGACGGACTCGCCGCCGCGCTCGAGTGCCGTGCCGTCCTCCGGCTCCATGAGCTGGCGCGGCGCGCCCTCCAATTTCCGGTAGGTGCGGGTTGCCGGACTGAGCAGCGTGATCTCGTTGGCTTTGCGGTCGAAGATTGTGGTCGATTTGTCGGGGCCGTCGACGCGCTCCAGGTGCTCGCCGGCCGACCAGCGCACGCGCTCGCGGATCGTGAGCTTCTCCGGCCGGGTCACGTCGTAGACGATATCCACGTCGCGGGTTGGGACGAGCCGCGGGCGTTCTCCAGCCCGAAGCGGCGATCCGACGAGCAGCAGGACAAGAGCGGCGCTTTGTAGCAAGCTGCGCGGGTAGCTGAGCGGCATGTCTGCATAATACGGCGCTCGCGGTTTGGTTCAATCCAACCTATGTGAGCGCGGCGGTTACGCCGCCTTTCCAATTCGGATAAATTGTGTCGACGGCTTGGCGCCCGTCTGATTCCCGAGCGCCTTATTGATCCGCGGGAGACAATTGACGTGTGGATCGTCCGAATCGCGCTGCGGCGGCCCTACACCTTCGTCGTCTTCGCCGTCCTCATTGCGATCTTCGGCGCGCTGGCCGCATTGCGGACCCCGATCGACATTTTCCCGAACATCAACATTCCGGTCGTCAGCGTCGTATGGAGCTATAATGGGCTTCTGCCCAACGACATGTCCGGCCGCATCATCTACTATTACGAACGCACGCTAACCTCCCAGGTCGGCGACATCGAGCACCTCGAATCGCAATCGCTGACCGGCTACGGGGTGGTCAAGATCTTCTTTCAGCCGAACGTCAACATCGCCGCCGCCGTGGCGGAGGTGACAGCAGCCTCGCAGACCGTGCTCAAGTGGCTGCCGCCCGGCATCAACCCGCCCTACGTGTTGAGCTACAATGCTTCGAGCGTGCCGATCTTGCAGCTCGCCTTGTCGAGCAAAAAGCTGCATCAGGCGCGGTTGTTCGACCTCGGACAGAATTTCATCCGGCCGCAACTCGCCACCGTCGCCGGCGCGGCGATACCCTCGCCCTATGGCGGCAAGATTCTGCAGGTCCAGGTCGATCTCGACCAGCAGGCGATGCAGGCCCACGGCATATCGGCCGATGACGTGGTCAACACCATCTCGGCGCAGAATCTGGTCCTGCCGGCGGGCGACCAGAAGTTGGGCAAGTTCGACTGGAACGTCGCGCTCAACGCCAGTCCCACCCTGCTGGAGAAAATAAACGATCTGCCGGTCAAAAAGGTCAACGGCACGATCATCTATCTGCGCGATGTTGCCTACGTGCATCCCGGTTCGCCGCCGCAGACTAATTTGGTACGCGTCAACGGCTCACGCGCGGTGCTGATGACGATCCTCAAAGCCGGCGCGGCCTCGACGCTCAGCATCATCGACGGAATCAAGTCCTTGCTGCCGCGGGTCGAGGAAAGCCTGCCGCCAAACCTCACCCTGCATGCCGTGGGCGACCAATCGATTTTCGTCAAGGCGGCCGTTTCTGCCGTCGTCCGCGAGGCCGCGCTCGCCGCCTTGCTGGTCGGTTCGATGATCCTGCTATTCCTCGGCAGTTGGCGTTCGACGGCCATCATCGTCATCGAGATTCCGCTCGCCATTCTGTTCTCGCTGACCGCCTTGTCCTGGCTTGGCGAGACAATCAACGTCATGACGCTCGGCGGCCTTGCTCTCGCCGTCGGTATCCTGGTCGACGACGGGACCGTCACCATCGAGAACATCAATTACCATCTCGAGCAGGGCAAGCCGATCGAACCGGCGATCATGGACGGCGCGCAGCAGATCGTCATTCCGGCCTTCGTCACGCTGCTGTGCCTGTGCATCGTCTTCGTTCCTATGTTCCAGCTCGGCGGCGTCGCCGGATACCTGTTCCGGCCGCTCGGCGAGGCCGTGGTCTTCGCGCTCATCGGCTCGTTCCTGCTGTCGCGCACGCTCGTTCCGACCATGGCCAATTATCTCATGCGCGGCCAGCAGGGCGGACACGATCATTCGCAGCCCGACGACTCGGCGCCGTCGCGGCGGTCGCACAACCCATTGAAGCGTTTCCGGAAAGGCTTCGACGATCGCTTCGGACGCGTGCGCGCGCGCTACCGGTCGCTGCTGTCGCTGGCGCTGGCCGCGCCGAAGGTTTTCATCGGCGGATTTCTCCTGTGCATCGTGCTCTCTTTCGGCCTGTGGCCATTCCTCGGCGAGAATTTCTTCCCGTCGGTCGATTCCGGTCAGATCCTGATGCATATTCGCGCTCAGCCGGGCACGCGCATCGAGGAGACGGCGCGTCTGTTCGACCTCGTCGAACAAACCGTCCGCCAGACGATCCCGCCCAACCAGCTCGACAACATCGTCGACAATATCGGCCTGCCGTTTTCCGGCATCAACATGGCCTATCAGAACACCGGGACGATCGGCCCGGAGGACGGCGACGCCCTGGTCAGCCTCAAGGAGGGCCATGCGCCGACCGACGCCTTCATCAAAGAGCTTCGCACCACATTGCCGCGGAAGTTTCCCGAAGCGACTTTCTCGTTCCTGCCGGCCGATATCGTTTCGCAGATTCTCAATTTCGGCCTGCCGGCGCCGATCGACGTGCAGGTCATCGGCAACAACCAGGAGGCCAATTACGCCTACGCGACGAATCTGCTCAAGCGCATCCGTACCGTGCCCGGCGTCGCCGATTTGCGCATCCAGCAGGTGTTCAACTACCCGCAGATTAACGTCGACGTCGATCGGACGCTGGCCAGCGAGGTCGGATTGACCCAGCGCGACGTCGCCGACAGCCTGTTGGTGACGCTGTCGGGCAGCAGCCAGGTGAAGCCGAATTTCTGGTTGAACACGGAGAACGGCGTCTCCTACCCGATCGTCGCCCAGATGCCGCAATACCGCATCGACACAATGTCGGACCTCGCCAACGT
>JASHRY010000289.1 GCA_030037105.1 Xanthobacteraceae bacterium | reverse complement strand
CCTCCAGGCGACCCTCCCTCGGTTGCCGCCGACCGGTCCCCCTCACCCGGCGCGCTGGCGCGCGCCGGCTTCTCCCGCAAGGGGAGAGGCGAAGGGGCGGATACGGCGAACGGCTTGTCCATGGCGATGAACCATTGCGGCGTGTTGCGGAAGATCACCGGCTTCTTCGAGCGCCACGAATGCGGATAAGGATGCGTGAGCCGGCCGCGCGCGACCAACATGCCGGCGCCCTTCAAGGCCGCGATGACCGCCTCGTTGGCGTCGCCCTTGTCGCCTTCTTCGGTGAGCACGCGCCTGCCGGTGAAGCCCGGCGCATCCTTGGTGAAGGCGCCGTTCTCGTCAACGGTATAGGGAATCGTCGTGTTGATGCCGCGTGCGGCAAGTTCGCGCGCATTCGCGGTCCACACCTCGAAGTCCTCGCGGCCGTGGCCGGGCGCGGTATGGACGAAGCCGGTGCCGACGTCCTCGGTGACGTGGTCGCCTTGCAAGAGAGGAACATCGAAATCGTACCCACCGGCGAAGCCGCGCAGCGGATGCGAGCAAGCGATCGGCGACAGCTCGTCGGGCGAGACTTGGCGAACCTCCCGGCAGGCGAGCACGCGAGCTTGCCGCATCACGTCGATCGCGAGTTTTCGCGCCAGGACGAATCTTTCGCCCCTCTTCGCCCAATTTCCATCCGGGACGTCGGTTACTTCGTAGATTGCGTAATCGATCTTCGGCGAATAGCTGATCGCGCGGTTGCCCGGCAGCGTCCACGGCGTGGTGGTCCAGATGACGATGCTGGCGCCGACCAATGTCTTTTCGCGCCGATCCTGATTTTTCGCGAACGTCGCGCGGATCGGAAACTTCACCCAGACCGTGTCGCTGACATAGTCCTCGTATTCGACCTCCGCTTCGGCGAGCGCGGTCTTTTCCACCACCGACCACATCACCGGCTTGGAGCCGCGATAGAGCGTGCCGTTCGCCGCGAACTTCATTAGTTCGCGCGCGATCTGCGCCTCGGCCGCGTATGTCATGGTGCTGTAATGATGATCCCAGTCGCCGACGACGCCGAGGCGCTCGAACTCCGCGCGCTGCACGGCGATCCAGTGCGCGGCGAATTGCCGGCACTCGCGGCGGAATTCGATCACCGGCACCTTGTCCTTGTCGCGGCCCTTGGCGCGATACTCCTCCTCGATCTTCCATTCGATCGGCAGGCCGTGGCAGTCCCAGCCCGGCACGTAGTTCGCGTCGAAGCCGAGCATTTGCCGGCTCCGCGTCACCACGTCCTTGAGAATCTTGTTGAGCGCGGTGCCGATATGGACGTTGCCGTTGGCATAAGGCGGGCCGTCGTGCAGGATGAATCGCGGCCGGCCCTTGGCGGCGGCGCGCAGGAGTCCGTAGAGATCGAGGCGGCGCCAGCGCGCGAGCAGCTCCGGCTCCCTTTGCGGCAGCCCGGCGCGCATCGGGAAATCGGTCTTGGGCAGGAACAGCGTTTCGCTGTAATCGCGGAATTTCGCCGGCGCATCGGTCATGGGGCGCCTTCTAACAAGCCGCCTGCGTGGCGCAAAGGGTTCTCCTGCGGGCGCAAGCGCGCTGCGCTGGGGAATCGCACCGCATTTCGCGTTGCAATCGCGGGACGCTCGGCTCGGGCGGAGACAGATTCCCGATTGATCCCCGATTGAACGGAACTTTCCCGCGCCTCGACGCTTATCGGGGCAATTGGGGTCCATCCCAATGCACGGAGAACAGGCATGAACACCGGATCAACGGTTGCCGACGGCGTTCGGGAAACGGCCGAGGAAACGGCCAAGGAGGCGCGCGAGGACGCGCGCGACGTGCGCAAGGCGGCAAACGACGCCTCCGGCGATATGCAGAGCGATCTGCGGGCCCTGCACAATGATCTCGGACGCCTTGCCGAAGAGATCGGCGACCTCGTTGCCGGCAAGGGCAACGCGGCGTGGCGGCGCGCGCGGTCGAGCGCGCACGAGGTCGTTTCCGACGCCCAGGACAAAGGGCGCGAGGCGCTCGGGACCGTGCGCGACGTGTCCGACAACTTGATCGAGGCGATCGACGAATCGATCAAGAAGCGGCCCTACGCCACGCTCGCGCTCGTCGCCGGCCTCGGATTTGTCGTCGGCGCCACTTGGCGCAGATGAAGATCAGCGCGGATGAAGACCTAACGGCGATAGGGCTTGGGCGCTAAAGCTCGACTGCGGCGCGCGGATCGCGAGGGCGCAATGCGCAAAGGCTGGACGCGCGATATCACGCTGGCGATCCAGGCGCGGAGCGGCGCGACCCCCGCCCTCTTCGTCTGGATCGGCGTCGTCGTGGTCGCGTCGCTGACGGCATTCGCCTTCCTTTGCGTCGCGGCCTATGACGCGCTGGCGACGCAATGGGACGGCATCGTCGCCGGCCTGGTCATGGCCGGCATCTTCGTGCTGATCGCGGTGATCGGCGCCATCGCCTGTGCGCTGGCGCGGCGACGCGCCAAGGCGCGCGCGATCCTCGAACGTGCGGCGCGGGTGAGCGCGGCATCGTGGCTGCTCGATCCGAAGATTCTCGGCGCCGCGGTCCAGGCCGGCCGCGCGCTCGGCTGGCAGCGCATCGTGCCGGTCGTCGTGCTCGGCTTCATGGCGGCGCAATGGATGCGCGAGCGCCGCGCGCACGGCGGCGAGCAGTCATAAGTGCTCCGGCTAGATCGGCGGGAAGGCGTCGCCGGCGCGCGTCAGCGCCGCGCGCGCGCGGCGAACGTCGTCCTGCATCTGCCGCACGAGATCGGCAATCGAGGCGAACACCTGCTCTTCGCGGATCCACGAAATGAAGGCGACGTCGATGTCGTGACCGTAAAGGTCGCCGGAAAAATCGAACAAGAAGACTTCGAGCAGTACGGCGCCATTATCGAACATCGGCCGGCGGCCGAAGCTCGCCACGCCGTCGTAGCGGCGGCCGCCGAATGCGGCGCGCACGGCATAGACGCCATGGCGCAGTCCGCAGGTGGCGTCGAGCGAGAGGTTCGCGGTCGGGAAGCCGAGCGCGCGGCCGCGCCGGTCGCCGTGCATGACCGCGCCGGACACGAACCAGGGAAAGCCCAGATACTCGGCCGCTTCCTCCACGCGGCCGGCGGTCAGCGCCTGCCGAATCGGGCCGGAGGACACCGGGCGCCCGTTGTCCTCGAACTGCGGCACGACCTCGACCGCGAAGCCGTATTTTTCGCCTTGCGCGGCGAGAAATTCCGGCGAACCCGCCCGGTTCATGCCGAAGTGGAAGTTGAAGCCGATGACCGCGCCGCCGATGCGGAATCGATCCACCAGGACGTTGGCGACGAATTGCGCCGCGGTGAGACGCGCCAGCGCCGCATCGAAGGTCAGCACGATCGCGCCGTCGAGCCCGGTCGAAGCCAG
>JASHRY010000288.1 GCA_030037105.1 Xanthobacteraceae bacterium | reverse complement strand
GCAGCTCGGCAGGAGCGGGACCGGAAAGGTCGAGCGCAAGCACCGGCAGCAGCGTGTCAAAGAGCTGCGCCTGCCGCATGCGCAGCTTATGACCCTTGCGCCGGCCGAAAAAGGCGCGCGCACGATGCGCTTCGGAATCCATGGCAGTGGTGACCACGCGCGGCCCGCGCAATACGACCCGACCGTCCAGATTATCTTCAATGAGACGGATTGGGCGAGGGGTTTTGGGTCGCCTGCTCGTGTTTCTTGGCCAGGTGATGACCCATAATGCAGCCCGCCGCTGCCCCCAACAGGCCGTGATGGCCGGCGTAATGTCCGGCGATGCCGCCGACCAATGCTCCCTTGATGCAGCCCTTGGCGGCGGCGGGATTCGGTGTAAGGGCGATGAGCAGCGCCAACGCCGCGCCGCCGAGGAAGGCTGTCATGCCGGTACAAGCTCCGCTCGTTGTTTTCCTAATCCACGCTGCCTGCTTTCGTTCCGTCACTCGTCGGGCGGCAAGCGCGAATCGAGCGAATCCCGAAAACCGGATCGGCCGGATCGTGGATAGGACTTAGGCGACAATTGCGAAACGGGCCCGTCGCCGGCTCTCAGCGCAAGTTGCGCTTGAGCGCGTCGGCGAGGTCGGTTCGCTCCCAGGAGAAGCCGCCGTCCTTATCCGGGGCGCGGCCGAAATGACCATAAGCGGCGGTACGGCGATAGATCGGCCGGTTGAGCTTGAGCGCGCGACGGATGGCGGTCGGGCGCAACGGGAACAGCTCCGGCAGCAACTTCTGCAGCTTCGCCTCCTCGATCTTGCCGGTGCCGTGCGTGTCGACATAGACCGACATCGGATCGGCGACGCCGATCGCATAGGCAAGCTGGATGGTGCAGCTCTCGGCGAGGCCGGCGGCGACCACGTTCTTGGCGAGGTAGCGCGCGGCATAGGCGGCCGAGCGGTCGACCTTGGTCGGATCCTTGCCGGAGAAGGCGCCGCCGCCATGCGGTGCATAGCCGCCATAAGTATCGACGATGATCTTGCGTCCGGTGACGCCGCAATCGCCGTCGGGTCCGCCGACGACGAAATTCCCCGTGGGATTGACCAGGAAGTCGCTCATCTTTTTCGGCATCCAGCCGTCCGGCAACGCCGATTCGACCGCGTCGGCGATCATTTCTTTGACCATGCCGGGCGTGTATTTCCTGCCGTTACGGGTGCGCGCGTTGTGCTGCGTCGACACCACGACCTTGGTGCAGCCGACGGGCTTGCCGCCGACATATCTCACGGTCACCTGACTCTTGGCGTCGGGTTGCAGGTCGAACAGCGCGCCTGAGCGGCGTTTCTCTGCCAGCACTTTGAGTATCTTGTGCGCGAAGTAGATCGGCGCGGGCATGAACGAGCCCTTTTCGTAGACTTCGCTCTCGGTACAGGCGAAGCCGAACATCATGCCCTGGTCGCCGGCACCTTCTTCCTCGCCGCTCTTTTTCTTCTTGGCGTCGACGCCCATGGCGATGTCCGGCGATTGTCCGTGCAGCAGCACCTCGACGTCGGCGCCGCAATAGGAGAAGCCTTCCTGGTCGTAGCCGACATCCCTGACCACGCCGCGCGCGGTTTCGACGATCATCTCACGGTTGACCACCGCCTTGTCGCCGTACTTGCGGAACAGCGGCGCCTGGCCGCGCCCCTCCCCGGCAATGACGATCTTATTGGTGGTGCAAAGAGTTTCGCAGCCAAGCCGCGTGTTCACCTTGCTCTCATCGGCGATGCCGAGCTTGACGTCGTTCTCGATGAAGGCGTCGAGTATGGCGTCCGAAATCTGGTCGCAAAGCTTGTCCGGATGTCCTTCCGAGACGGATTCGCTCGTGAACAGGTAATTTGAACGTGGCACTGCGAAACACTCCCCTGGTAATATTGGCTTCCCGATCGCGCCCGGGCGCATCCGATCGATTCAAGTTCGCGCCGCAAAAGCGTGCCGCACCGTCAAGCCGCGACCGAGGTCTAAGGGTTGTTGCAGCGTCCCTACGCCCGGTCAAGATGTGGGCGGAAAGTGGGCGAGATTCTACGAACGCTGTCGGAGCTTCGTCAGCGCCTGTCGCCGCTGGCGATTTGCTCCACCAGGTCGACGATGCGCCGCCGCAGCTTGGGATCGCTGATGCGCATGAATGCCTTGGTGAGCGCCAAGCCCTCCGAGGTGGCGAGAAAATCGGAGACATAGCTCGGCGACGGCGCCTCGCTCATGCCTTCCACGCGCGTCGCCAATGCGACCGCTGGCGCGCCTTCGAAAAAGAACGATACCGGCACCTGCAGGATGTGTGCAATCTGTTGCAGACGGCTCGCGCCAATGCGGTTGGTGCCCTTCTCGTATTTTTGTACTTGTTGGAATGTCAGGCCGAGAGCGTCCCCGAGCTTCTCCTGGCTCATCCCCAGCATCATGCGCCGCATCCGGACCCGGCTGCCGACATGTTTGTCGATTGGATTTGGTGACTTTTTGGTTATCATAATAATTAACTCCCCCTGCCATCCTTATTTACCGTAGTGGGCGCCGATATCAAATCGGCGCAATTGAATTCAGACCAGTTTTCACTCTGACTTTTGGTCAGCAAATCGATTGCAAGCCCGGTGGATCGCAAATATTGCCGAGTATTTAGCGAGAGTTTGCACGTAATGATTGAGCTTAGACCTCACCATACAGCCGGCAGTGGTTAATGCGTGTCATGGCTGCATGTTCCGCCGCTTTAACGATCTCCCTTCTTAGCTAAACTTTTCATCCCGTCGGCGCGGACGCGGCGGCGAACGACGACGAGCAGCGCGACCGCGAAGATTATGGCGGCCGGGACATCGCCGAAGCGGGCATAGATCGGTGCGGCGACCGGCCGCGGCAATGGCGAATCGATTACGCCCTCGCTGCCGAGCGGCAAGGAAGTGATGATCCGTCCGAGCGGATCGATGATGGCCGAAATGCCGGTGTTGGCGGCGCGCGCGAGCGGCAGGCCCTCTTCGATGGCGCGCACCCGCGCCTGTTGGAAGTGCTGGTAGGGGCCGGTGCTGATGCCGAACCAGCCGTCATTGGTGACATTGATGATCCAGCCCGGTCGCTCGCCTTCGGGTACGACGTCGCCCGGAAAGATGATCTCGTAGCAGATCAGCGGCAGCGCGGGCGGAGCGCCGGGAATGGAGATGAGCCTGCGGCGGTCGCCGGCGAGAAAGCCGCCGGGCAGCTCGACGAGCTGCTGCAGGCCGAGATTTTCGAGGAAGTGCCGGAACGGCAGATATTCGCCGAACGGTACGAGGTGGACCTTGTCGTAGACCGCGACAATGGAGCCGTCGTGATCGATGACGTAGATCGAATTGTAGGCGGCCGGCGCGGCGGGATTGGCCGGCTCCGCCGGTCGGGCGGCGCCGGTGATGAGGACGGTGCCGCCGTGCAGGAGCTTGGTGATTTGGGCGAGAGCGTCGGGTTCGCGCGTGAGGAAGAACGGAAAAGCCGATTCCGGCCAGATCAGATGCGTGGCATCGGCTACGCCGAGCGATCGCGGCCCCGGGGCGCGGTCGGACAGCGTGATATAGCGGTTCATTACCTCATGCCTCGCTGAATAATTGAACTTGGCGTCCTGTTGCAGGTTCGGCTGCATGATGCGCAGATGCACGCCCTCGACCAGGCGCGTCGGCGTGTGCGCCAGCCGGAGCGCGCCGAAGCCACCGATCCCGACGAGGGCGGCGACGCCGAGCGCGAGCGGCAACCATTGCCGGCGGGTTTCGGCGCGCTCGTCGGTGAGAGTTGCGGGGCTGGCGCACACGGCAACTGCGATGAAGGTGAGGCCCCACAGGCCGACGATCGCGGCGCCCTGCGCCAGAGCCAGCGGACTGGTGAGGGCGTAGCCGAAGGCGTTCCAGGGAAAGCCGGTGAGCACGTGGCCGCGCAGCCATTCCGCCGCGGTGAGCGCCACGGCCAATGCCAGGATGCGCAGCGCCCCGCGCGCCCACAGGATACGGGCGAGGGCCGTGCCGAACGCGGTGAACAGTGCGAGCCCTGCCGGCAGGCCGATCACCGCGATCGGCAACAGCCAGCCGAAGGTCGGCGCATCGACGAGGAAGGCGTAGCCGATCCAATAAAGCCCGGCGAGAAAATAGCCGAAGCCGAACCACCAGCCGGTCGCCGCCGCCGCGGCGACGCCGCCCCAGCGACCGGATCCGGCGCCGTCGATCAGCCAGACCAGCGTCGAAAAGGTCAGGAACAGGACCGGCCAGGCGTTGAATGGCGCCATGGCCAGCGCCGACAGCGCGCCGGCGCCGAAAGCGATGAGCCACCGCCGCCATCCCCAGGCCAGAACGATCGCGTGGGTCAGTCCCGTCGGCTTCACGGCTGGGGCTGAGTATTCGGGTTCGGCCGGCCGGTGTCGTCGCGCGGCGACGATCGTGGAGCGGGGGAGCGCAACACCGTCGGCAGCTCGCGTACCGCGCCGGCACGGCGCTTTTCGTTCCGATAGATTTTGACTCTCTTGACCCGACGCGGGTCGGCATCGAGCACCTCGGCCTCGAAGGCGGCCGGTCCGGGGACCAATTCGCCGCGCACCGGGACGT
>JASHRY010000287.1 GCA_030037105.1 Xanthobacteraceae bacterium | reverse complement strand
TGTTCAACATGTTCGCCGGCGGTGGCATCCACCGCATGGCGATCTTCGCGCTCAACATCATGCCCTACATCTCGGCCTCGATCATCATCCAGTTGATGACGACGGTGTCGCCGACGCTCGAACAGCTCAAGAAGGAGGGCGAGCAGGGCCGCAAGACGATCAACCAATACACGCGTTACCTGACCGTGCTCTTGGCGGCGGTCCAGGCCTACGGCATAGCCGTCGGCCTCGAAGGCGCCGCCACCGTGGTCGCCAATCCCGGCCTGTTCTTCCGCATCTCGACCGTGATCACGCTTACCGGCGGCACCATTTTCCTGATGTGGCTCGGCGAACAGATCACGCAGCGCGGCATCGGCAACGGTACCTCGCTCATCATCATGTCGGGGATCGTCGCCCAATTGCCGTCGGCTATCGCCGGTACGCTCGAGCTCGGCCGCCAGGGCGCGCTCTCGACCGGGCTCATCCTCATCGTCCTGGTGATGGCGGTCGCGGTCATCACCTTCATCGTCTTCATGGAGCGGGCGCAGCGCCGTCTCCTGATCCAATATCCCAAGCGCCAAGTGGGCAATCGTATGTTCGAGGGCCAGTCGTCGCACCTGCCGCTCAAGCTCAATACGTCGGGCGTGATCCCGCCGATCTTCGCCTCTTCCTTGCTCCTCCTGCCGACCACGGTCGCCAATTTCACCGCGGGACAGGGGCCGGAATGGCTCACGGCGATAACGACCCAGCTCTCGCACGGCCGGCCGCTGTTCCTCGCGCTCTATGTCGGCCTCATCGTCTTCTTCGCCTTCTTCTACACGGCGGTCGTGTTCAACCCGACGGAGACCGCCGATAACCTGAAAAAACACGGCGGCTTCGTCCCCGGCATCCGGCCGGGCGAGCGCACGGCCGAATACATCGATTACGTGTTGTCGCGGGTCACGGTGATCGGAGCCGCCTATCTGGCGGTGGTGTGCCTCTTCCCCGAGATCCTGATCTCCTACGCGGCGGTGCCGTTCTATTTCGGCGGCACCTCGCTCCTCATCGTGGTCAGCGTCACCATGGATACGGTGGCGCAGGTGCAGGGCTATTTGCTGGCGCACCAGTACGAAGGCCTGATCAAACGATCGAAACTGAGGGGGCGCCGTAGATGAGATTGATCCTGCTGGGCCCGCCGGGGGCTGGCAAGGGAACGCAGGCCCAGCATGTTGTCGCCAGATACGGAACGATCCAGCTTTCAACCGGGGACATGCTGCGCGCCGCAGTGCGCGCCGACACCCCCGTCGGACGCCAGGCCCGCGATATCATGGCCGGCGGCCACCTCGTGCCCGACGACGTCGTGGTCAAGATCGTCGCGCAACGCATCGCGCAACCGGACGCGCGCAAGGGCTTCATCCTCGACGGCTTTCCCCGCACCGTGCCGCAGGCGCAGGCGCTCGACCGCATGCTGGCGCAGCACGGCGTCGCCCTCGACGCGGTAATCGAGCTGCGCGTCGATGAGGACGCCCTGGTCAAGCGCATCGAGAACCGGATCGCACAGATGCGGGCACGGGGCGAGCCGCTGCGGGAGGACGACAACCCCGTCATATTGCGTCGCCGTCTCGCCGCCTACCGCGAGCAGACCGCGCCGCTGATCGCCTATTACCGCCGGCGGGGCGTGCTGCATTCCGTCAATGGCATGGCGCCCATCGAGGAGGTCGCCGCGGCGATTGAAAACGCGCTCGCCGCAGGCGCCGGCAAAAGACCGGTTCGGACGTCGTCGCACGCGGCCCGTATAGGAAAAAAATCAAGGAGTCCTCCCGCGGCCGGCCGTTGCAAAGCCGGGCGGGGGGACCGAAAAACCGGGGGCGGGCGTGACGCGGAAATGCGGGCCGATGGGGGAAAGCGCAGGCGGCGGACCAATTTGTCCACGAAATCGTCGGCCGAGGTTGACGGAGGCGCAAGGAATCCATTAATAAGCCGCAAATATTCAGTCGGAGATTGACGGGCGATGCCAAGCCGCAGCGGCAGGCAGGCGTTGGCTTTTTGCGTTTGTGGCTTCTCAGGTGACATTCGGAACGAAAGAGAGCGGACGGGCGGTGCGGGGCGATCCCCGGCCGGCCCGCACAAGGAGCAACTGACGTGGCCCGTATCGCCGGTGTCAATATCCCGACCAACAAGCGCGTCGTGGTGGCGTTGCAATACATCTACGGCATCGGTCCCACCAAGGCCAAGGAGATCATGCACAAAGTGTCGCTGCCCGATTCCCGCCGAGTGTCGCAACTGACCGATCAGGAAGTGCTGCAACTGCGCGAGGTGATCGACCGCGACTATATGGTCGAGGGCGATCTGCGGCGCGAAGTCGCCATGAACATCAAGCGGCTCATGGATCTCGGCTGTTACCGCGGATTGCGTCATCGCCGCGGCCTGCCGGTCCGCGGACAGCGCACCCACACCAATGCACGCACCCGCAAGGGTCCGGCCAAGCCTATCGCCGGCAAGAAGAAGTAGCGCATTTTCCTTCCTTGGCTCGCGCGCGAGCGGCGGAGCGACAGAAGGCAACCAAACGATACCGGAGCGGCCGGTCCTGATCCGCGAAAGGGTAGTTCGGAATGGGTAAAGAAGCCACGCGCGTGCGCCGCCGCGAGCGCAAGAACATCGCCTCCGGCGTCGCCCACGTGAATGCGACGTTCAACAACACGATGATCACGATTACCGACGTGCAGGGCAATACCATTGCCTGGTCGTCGGCGGGCACGATGGGCTTCAAGGGTTCGCGCAAGTCGACGCCCTATGCGGCGCAGGTCGCCGCCGAGGACGCCGCCAAGAAGGCGCAGGAGCACGGCATGCGCACGCTCGAAGTGGAGGTGGCCGGTCCCGGTTCGGGGCGCGAATCGGCGCTGCGTTCGCTGCAGGCGGCCGGCTTCACCATCACCTCGATCCGCGACGTGACGCCGATCCCGCACAACGGTTGCCGCCCGCGCAAGCGGCGGCGCGTATAGGGGAGATCCGGCCGATGGAATTGGAACATCTGCCGCCGCTCGATCTTCGCCCCACGGAGCGGAGTGGGGCGCGCGAGCCTTTCACGCCGCGCAACGCGATGGGTGACAACGTGACGATCCAGAAGAACTGGCAAGAACTGATCAGGCCGAGCAAGCTGCAGGTCAGCGCCGGGGCCGATACGCGGCGCGCGGCGACGGTGGTCGCCGAGCCGCTGGAGCGCGGCTTCGGCGTGACGCTCGGCAACGCCCTGCGGCGCATCCTGTTGTCCTCGCTGCAGGGCGCCGCCGTGCAGTCGGTGCATATCGACGGCGTGCTGCACGAATTTTCTTCGATCCCCGGCGTGCGCGAGGATGTGACCGACATCGTGCTCAACATCAAGGACATCGCCATCAAGATGCAGGGCGAAGGGCCCAAGCGCATGGTGGTGAAGAAGCAGGGGCCGGGCACGGTGACCGCCGGCGACATCCAGACCGTCGGCGACATCGTCGTGCTCAATCCCGAGCTCGTTTTGTGCACGCTCGACGAGGGCGCCGAGATCCGCATGGAATTCACGGTCAATACCGGCAAGGGCTACGTCCCGGCCGAGCGCAACCGGCCGGAGGACGCGCCGATCGGATTGATCCCGGTCGACAGCCTCTATTCGCCGGTGCGCAAGGTCTCCTACAAGGTGGAGAACACCCGCGAAGGACAGATCCTCGATTACGACAAGCTCACGCTGTCGATCGAGACCAACGGCGCCGTCAGCCCCGAAGATGCGCTCGCCTTCGCCGCGCGCATCCTCCAGGACCAGCTCAACGTGTTCGTGAATTTCGAAGAGCCCAAGCGCGAGACCGCACAGGAGGCCATTCCCGATCTCGCCTTCAACCCCGCCTTCCTCAAGAAGGTCGACGAGCTCGAGCTGTCGGTGCGTTCGGCCAATTGTCTGAAGAACGACAACATCGTCTATATCGGCGATCTGGTGCAGAAGACCGAGGCCGAGATGCTGCGCACGCCGAATTTCGGCCGCAAGTCGCTCAACGAGATCAAGGAAGTGCTGGTGCAAATGGGCCTGCATCTCGGCATGGAAGTGCCGGGCTGGCCGCCGGAGAACATCGAGGAGCTGGCCAAGCGCTTCGAGGATCATTACTGAACAGAGGACGGAAGACGGACGACGGAGGACTGACAGGCATTCCTCTTTTATCTGTCCTCTGTCCTCCGTTGTCCGTCGTCTGGAGTCCGACATGCGTCACGCCAAGACTCACCGCAAGTTCAACCGCCGCTCGGATCATCGCCGCGCCATGCTGGCGAACCTCGCCGCGTCGCTCATCAAGCACGAGCAGATCATCACCACGCTGCCGAAGGCGAAGGACCTGCGCCCGGTCGTCGAGAAGCTGGTCACCCTCGGC
>JASHRY010000286.1 GCA_030037105.1 Xanthobacteraceae bacterium | reverse complement strand
GCCGCCGGAAAGCGTCGCGCGCGAGCAACCGCTGTTCGTCGCGGTCGGCGCGACGACGCGCGCGCCCATCGGCTGGATCGAGTTCTGCATCGAGTACGATCCGGAATGCAAGACCAAGCCGTCGCGGCCGCGCGACGTGGTGCTCTCCGCCCGGGCCTGGAAAGACCTCGAGCGCGTCAATCTTTGGGTCAACATCCACATCAAGCCGATGACCGACATGGAACATTGGGGCGTGGTCGAGCGCTGGAATTATCCCGATGACGGTTACGGCGACTGCGAGGATTACGTTTTGCTCAAGCGCCGCATGCTGATGCAGTCAGGCTGGCCGCGCGAAGCTTTGCTCATCACCGTGGTGCGCGACAAAAACGGCGACGGCCATGCGGTCCTCACCGTCAAGACCGACAAGGGCGAGTTCATCCTCGATAACCAGTCTGACGACATCGTGCTGTGGTCGGACACCGGCTACCGCTTCGTCAAGCGCCAGTCGCAGTCCGATCCCAATGTGTGGGTGTCGCTCGGCGATCAGCAAACGGCGCCGGCAACAGCGACCGCGCACTGATCCGCCGATCCACGGAGAAGTTTGCGATCCCGGTCACGTCCCACCCCTCCCCGTCCCCAGACCGGGTTCGCGCGGCCGGCTCCCCCCAAGAGCCGGCCGCACCTTTGTGGGCCATTCCATGGCGTCACGGCCATGACCCATTTTAGGCGTCGCATAGCTGCGTGGAATTCAACGCATAGCTCTTTCTCAAAGCCCGCGCGCGCTCCAGAAAACGTGTTTGTGAGTTGTGCAGGCTCATGGTGCCGCTATGTTGCGTCGCACAGCGAGTTTCTCGCTGCGGGATGACGTTTGCGCCATTTATGGTGAAAGCCTTATTGGCATCCGGAGCTCGCGCCGAATGGTTGCCATTGTTCGTATTGCACTGCGGCGTCCATACACTTTCGTCGTCCTTGCCCTGTTTCTCCTCATCATCGGCCCGCTCGCCGCCGCCCGCACGCCGGTCGACATTTTTCCGGAAATCAGAATTCCGGTGATCGCGGTGATCTGGTCCTATACCGGGTTGCCGCCGGAGGAGATGGCCGGCCGCATGGTGACCCAGTTCGAGCGGGCGCTGACCACGACGGTCAACGACATCGAACATATCGAGGCCAATTCCTATAACGGCGCCGGCATCGTCAAGGTGTTCTTCCAACCCGGAGCCGACATCAGCACCGCGAATGCGCAGGTCACCGCCATTTCGCAAACTTTGCTGAGGAATATGCCGCTCGGAGCCGTGCCGCCGCTTATTCTCAATTACGACGCCTCGACCGTCCCGATCATCCAGCTCGGCTTGTCCGGCAAGGGCCTCACCGAGCAGATGCTCAACGATATCGCCATCAACTTCCTGCGCGTGGGGCTGATAACCGTGCCCGGCGCGGCCATACCTTATCCCTACGGCGGCAAGTTTCGCGAGGTTCAGATCGATCTCGACCCGGTCGCGATGCAGGCGCGCGGCCTCTCCGCCCAGGATGTCGCCAACGCGCTCGCCGCGCAGAACCTGATCACGCCGGTCGGCACCGAGAAAATCGGCAACTTCGAATACGTCATCCAACTCAACGACGCCCCGTCAATCATCAGCCAGCTTGGCGACCTGCCGATCAAAAGCGTCCACGGCGCGATGGTCTATATCCGCGACGTCGCTCACGTGCGCGACGGCAATCCGCCGCAGACCAATATCGTTCACGTCAACGGCAACCGCTCCGTTCTGATGATGGTGCTCAAGAACGGCGGCGTATCGACGCTGGCGGTCATCGACGGCATCAAGAAAAAATTGCCAGAGCTGCAGCGGACCCTGCCGAGCAGCCTCAAGATCGCGCAGATCGCGGATCAGTCGTTTTTCGTCAAGGCGGCGATCGGCGGCGTCGTGCGCGAAGGCGTCATCGCGGCGGCGCTGACCAGCCTGATGATCTTGCTCTTTCTCGGCAGCGTCCGCTCGACATTGATCATTGCCACGTCCATTCCGCTCTCGGTGCTCGGCTCGATCGCGACGCTCTGGGCGCTGGGCGAAACCCTCAACATCATGACCTTGGGCGGGCTGGCGCTGGCCGTCGGCATTCTCGTCGACGAGGCCACGGTGACGATCGAGAACATCAATTGGCATCTCGAACAGGGCAAGGAAGTCGAGACCGCCATCCTCGACGGCGCCCAGCAGATCGTCACGCCGGCATTCGTCTCGATGCTGTGCATCTGCATCGTGTTCGTGCCGATGTTCTTCCTCACCGGCGTGCCGCGCTTCCTGTTCGTGCCGATGGCGGAAGCGGTCATGTCGGCGATGGTCTGGTCGTTCATCCTGTCGCGAACGCTGGTGCCGACGATGGCGAAATACATGTTGCACCGGCACGCCGCGCCGGCGCCGGGAGGCGCCGCCGACGCCCCGCCGCCGCGCTCACGCAATCCCTTGCTGCGCCTGCAGCACGGATTCGCGGCGCGTTTCGAGCGCGCGCGCCTGGTGTACCGCGAGTTGTTGACCATGGCGATGCGCCACCGCGCGGCGTTCGTCGTCTGCTTCCTCGCTTTCGTGATCGGCACGTTCGCGCTGGCGCCGTATCTCGGCCGCGACTTCTTCCCGGACGTCGACGGCGGCCAGATCCTGCTGCACGTGCGCTCGCATGTCGGCACGCGGGTCGAGGATAACGCGCGGCTGTTTGCCGAAATCGAGAAAGTCATCGACCAGGTCATTCCGCCGCATGAAATCGCGGAGTTG
>JASHRY010000285.1 GCA_030037105.1 Xanthobacteraceae bacterium | reverse complement strand
CGCCGGTGCCGAGAGTGACCGCCTCCGAAAGCGGCTCGATGCACAGCCAGCGCCGCCAGCCGGCGATATGAAAACGGTCCATGATTGCGGTGAACCGTTCGTACAGCTCCCGCGCCCATTTGCCGCTCTGGAAAACGGCGAAGTCGATCCGCGCATCGAGGTCGAGCAAAAGCTTCTTAAGCTTGAACCGCCAGTCGTCGCCGGGATCGGGAAACAGGTGCGTCAAGGTTCGGCACTCCGCGAGCGGATTCGGCCCCGCCCTTGCCTCTTCCGGCCGACCAACCTTTAGCCGAGCCGGCGCCGTCGGCCAATGACACGGCGGTCATAGGGTGAATGGAAATTGGGGGTAAATTTGGCATAAGAGTCCTGTGCGCATAACTGTTTGGTGGTGACGAAGGTTTCCGCGCAGCCGGCCGGTCATGAACGCCGGCCTGGAGAACGGCATGGCGATCGAAGACGGTCCGGGTGAGATTCCGTTTTGGCGGCGCAAGTCGCTGGCGGAAATGACGGATTCCGAATGGGAGAGCCTCTGCGACGGCTGCGGCCGCTGCTGCCTCAACAAGCTCGAAGAGGAGGGGACCGACCGCACCTTCTATACCGATGTGGGCTGCCGGTTGCTCGACGGCGAGAGTTGCCGCTGTCGCGACTATGAGCGCCGGCTGGACAAGGTGGACGATTGCGTGCGGCTTACACCGGAAAGTCTGAAGTCCATTACCTGGCTGCCGCCCTCTTGCGCCTACGTGCTGGTCGGTCAGGGCAAGGACCTTTACTGGTGGCATCCCCTCGTCTCCGGCGATCCCGAAACGGTACACGTCGCCGGCGTGTCGGTGCGCGGCCGCGTGCGCGCAAGCGAGACCACAGTGCCCGATGAGGACCTCGAAGATTACATTGTGGGCTGGCCGCTGAGGCTGCCGAAGCGGGCGCGGCGAAAGCGATAGTAAACGCACGCACGCTTTATCGCTCAAGGAGTGCGATCGACGCCGTGCGATCCTCCATCAAACGGCAGTCCTGCTCTGCGGGGCGAGCGGTTGCATTTGCCTGCAACGCCGGCCAAGTGTTGCGGCCTGGTCATGCCGGGCCGTTCAACTCCTGCACGTTGACTGCGAATGGATGCTTTCCGTGTTCGGCTCCGACGAGGCTCAGCGCATCGCCCCCGACCGTGCCGATGACGAACGGGCGCGGTCACGCGCGAAGAGCGGCATGACGCGCCGGAGCGTCGCACAAGCCGCCGCCGCCGATAAAGCGGCACCCAATCCCGCAACCGCGACGGCCGCGGCCGCGCCGCTCGATCACGCCACTGTCCGCGCGATCATGGCCGGCATCATGCTGGCGATGTTCCTCTCGGCGCTCGAACAGACGATCGTCGCGCCCGCTCTGCCGGCGATCGGCAGAAGCCTCGCCGACATCGATGACCTATCCTGGGTGGTGACCGCCTATCTCCTCGCCGCCACGGCGGCGACGCCGCTGTTCGGCAAACTCTCGGATATCCACGGCCGGCGCGCGATTCTGCTGCTAGCAATCGGAATTTTCATCGTTGGCTCGCTCGCCTGCGCGCTGGCGCCGACGATGTCGGTTCTTGTCCTCGGCCGCGGCTTGCAGGGAATCGGCGGCGGCGGACTCATACCGCTCGCGCAAACCATCATCGCCGATATGCTTTCGCCGCGCGAGCGTCCGCTGGCGCAAAGCTACACCTCGGTCATGTTCATGAGCGCCAGCATTCTCGGACCGGTGCTTGGCGGCCTGCTGACCGACCATCTCCATTGGTCATTCATCTTCTGGATCAATTTGCCGCTGGGTGCCGCCGCCCTGGTCATGACTTCCAACGCGCTGCGCCGCCTGCCGCGGCATGACCGCCCGCACCGGATCGACCTCCTCGGCGCCGCCTTCATGGTGGCCGCCGCGCTCAGCTTGATGCTGGCGCTCGATTGGGGCGGCACCCATTACGGCTGGGCCTCGCGGCCGATCCTCGCACTCAGCGCCGGCTCGGCGGCGCTGTGGGCGCTGTTCGCGGCGAGGCTCCTGACCGCGCGAGAGCCGTTCATTCCGCTCGCGATCCTGCGCGCCCGGGTGACCGGCACGATCACCTGCGCCGCCTTCTTCAGCATCGGCACCATCATCGGCGTGACCATCTATCTGCCGCTCTATTTTCAGGTCGTGCTCGGCGTTTCGGCGAGCGTCTCCGGCCTCGCTTTGATCGCGTTCATGGGCGGCGCCACGGTCGGCGCGATGGCGGCCGGCCGGCTGATTGCGCGCCTGACGCACTACATGCGCGTGCCTCTCGCCGGCCTCGTGCTCGCCATCGCCACGCTCGGCCTCCTCGCCGTCGATCCGGCTGGATTGACACTCGGCATGTTCACGCTGCTGCTCGGTCTGTTGGGCGCCGGAATCGGACCGATGTATCCGACCAGCACGATCGTCATGCAGAACGCGGTGAAGCCGCACCAACTCGGCACGGCAACCGGCACGTTGAATTTCTTCCGTCTGCTCGGCGGCGCGATCATCGTTGCCGCCTTCGGCGCCATCGTGCTCGGCAGCGCCGGTGGTCATGCCGAGGTCGCGACGCCGGAAAGGCTCGCGGCCGGGCACGCCGATTTCGCCGCGGCCTTTCGCCTGGTGTTCATCGCTGCGGCGACGTTTCTCGCCGTCGCGCTTGCTTGCGTGCTCGCGGTCGAGGAGCACCCGCTGCACGGTCCCATCCGGCTTGCCGATAGCGCGGCGAAGTAGATGTATCAGCGGCAGGCGATGGCGCGCACCGCGTCGGCGGCCCCGGCGACGTCGAAGTCGAGCAAAGTCGTGCCGGACCCTGGCAGTTCCGCCTCCACCCGCAGCCGCTTGGCGGCGACGAGATCCGCGACCGGATCCTGATCGGAGAATTTCGGCAGCACGATCGCGCGGGCGGCGCCTCTGCCGGCAGCCTTCAATTTATAGTCGCGGACGGGGCCTTCATCAAAGCGATAGCGGACGTGAAGGTTTCTGACATGCCACATCCAGCCCAATGACGTGAACAGGATCATGATTTCCGGTTCCGTCGGTTTATTCAGAAACACGGTGACGCACCTTACGACCAACGCGGCGGTGGCGGGCTTGCTCTGCCGAGCCGGATTCGGTTTCGGCATGGTCACGGCAAAGCGCGAGGTCTGATCGGACAATTGGTCTTTCTCGGTTGAAATCTTCCATGCACTTGCGGCCTGGACGCGTGCCGCGTCGCTGCCGAGCGCAATGGCGACAAGAGCCGCCATCAGGAACGGCACTGCACGCGATGATACTGGCGTGCGGCGCAGCATCGCGCCCCCCGATCCGCCCTCTCTGCCGCCAGCCTAGGCCGCGGCAGAGAAGGATGAAAGCGCTCGGTTTAAGGTCTGGTTTTGCTCGATCTTATTATCCGGCAGGCCAAGGCTGTCCTCGACAAGCTGCCCTAAATCAGCCGTTCAGGTCCGGTTCAGTGGCAAGCGTCTAGGAAACCGCATGGATATCGCCGAACGAGCCGTGGCCGCCGCGCTGCTCGCGCTTGCCGCGGCGCTTGCGCCCGCGCGCGCGCAAGAGGTCGGCCGTCCGCAGCGTACTGTCCAGACCGCGCACATTTGCCTCAATCAGAAGGAGCGCCGGGCCCTGGTCGAGAGCGGCGCCGTGCTCCGCCTCTCCGCCGCCATGCGCGCGGTCAGAGGTCGTGAGGCGGGCACTTTGGTGCGGGCGCGGCTTTGCCGCCGCCCCGAAGGCCTCGTCTATCTGCTGACAGTCCTGGCGCGCGATGGCAAAGTGATGCGACTCGCCGTCGATGC
>JASHRY010000284.1 GCA_030037105.1 Xanthobacteraceae bacterium | reverse complement strand
GGCCGCTCGCCGAGCACCTTACGCAGCGCGGAGGCGATAGACTCATTGGTGAAGCCGGCGGGTTCCCGATCGCGCGTGGGCGCGCGCGGGCGCGGCGCCGCGCGCGGCTTGCCAGTGGTGCCGACGGCGTTGACGAGTTCCGGGACGACGAGGTCGGGATCGGCGGAGAGGAACAGATCGACCGGCGGCAAGGCCTGATAGTCCATGCTCCAGCCGTTGTGGAGGCGGTGGTCGAGCGAGATTTGGATGATTTTCGCCGCCGGCGAGGGACCGGCAAATCGCACCGCGCCGGCAAGGTCGACCCAGTCGAGGCTCAAGATCACTTCGGAGTCGCGCACGGCCGGAACGCTTTCAGGCGTCACGTCGCGCGGGGCGCCGGCATGGAGCGGATGATCGGTCGGAAAGCTGGCGCCGATCTTGAGGTCGGTGACCACGCTGGCACCGAGCGCCTCGGCGAGCGCGATGCGCGCGTTCCAGGCATCCTCGCTGCGCGAGGCGCGACCCGCGAGAATCACGACCTGCTCGGCCGATCTCAGCATTGCCGCTGCCTGCCGCACCACATCCGCAGGCGCCGCGGCGGCAACCGGCGGCCTATGGCGCGCAGCGTCGATCGGGGGCAATTGATCGGCGAGCTTCGCCTCCTGCATCCGGGCGTCGAGATTGATGTAGACCGGGCCCATCGGCGCCGTATTGGCGATCCAGGCACCGCGGAGGAGCGCCTCGCGCGCGGCGCCGGGCGAGGCCGGCTGGTCGTCCCATTTGGTATAGCCGCGGATGATCGCGCCCTGGTCGCGCGCGGTATGGATCCAGTCGATCCACGGCCGGCGCTTCACAGCGTCAACTGGGCCGGTGGCGCCGAGAACGAGCACCGGCATGCGGTCGCACCAAGCGTTGAACATGGCCATGGTGGCGTGCATGAGGCCGACATTGGCATGCACGGCCGCGGCCATGGCCTTGCCGGTGACCTTGGCATAGCCGTGGGCGATGGCGACGGCGGATTCTTCGTGCACGCAAAGCAGCATCTGCGGCGCGGTGTTACCGAGATGATTGACGATGCTGTCGTGCAGGCCGCGATAGCTCGCGCCTGGCGTCACCGCGATGTAGGGGATGTCGAGCGCGCGCAGCGTGTCGGCGACCACGTCGCTGCCGAAGGTGGGCGCGTTGCCGCCTGCGCGCGCCGGGCGCTCGAGCGCGGCGATCGCCGGGTCGGCGGCGCCGGGCTTTGCCTTGTTGCGCGCGGTCGCGGAGCGGGACGGGGGCATCGGCGGCATTCCTCGCTTTCGGGGCATTTCAGGCGCGATCGAACCGGATCACGGGCCTTGGCGCAAGCGGGCGAGGAGCTTCACTCCGGCGTAGCCGTCGGCCGGTTCCATGCCGACCTTGCGCTGGAAATTGCGCACCGCGAGCATCGTCTCGTTGCCGATGCGGCCGTCGGCGCCCCCGGTGTCGAAGCCGAGCGCGGTGAGCCGGCGCTGAATCTCCTGCACTTCGGCGAGCGTCGGTGCCCGTTCGGCTCCGGGGAATTGCTGCACGAACGGCGCGCCGCCGACGCATCGGTCGCCGAGATGCACGAGCGCGAGCGTATAGCTCATCGACGGGTTGTAGCTGCGCACGGCAAAGAAGTTCGGGCCGAGCAGGAAGGTCGGCCCGCCCGGTACCGGCACCCAGGGCCGCGCCGTCGCATTCGGTTGCGGAAAGGGCTTGCCGTCGGCGCGAGTGACGCCGCGCTTTTGCCAGGCGGCGTAGCTGCGCCACGCATTGCCATGGGGCCTCGCCGGCAGGTGCACCTCGTAGCCCCAAGGCTCGCCGCGCCGATATTTGCCGCGCTCGACGAAATAGCGCGCGGTCGTTCCGAGCGCGTCGTCCGGCGGTCCGAACGGCGAAATCTTTCCGTCGTCGTTATAGTCGATGCCGAGATGGAGCCAGACCTCCGGCATCCATTGGGTGTGGCCCATGGCGCCGGCCCAGGAGCCGATCATATCCTCGGGCCTGCTCCAGCCGCGTTGAATGATGGTGAGCGCGTAGATGAGTTCCCGCTCCCAATAGTTGCGGCGGCGCGGCGCGCCCCAGGCGAGCGTCGCCAGCGAGGGGATGACGGGCCGCATGTGGTGCTTCTGCACGACCGGGTCGCCGAAGGCCGACTCGATGCCCCAGACGCCGAGCATGATCGAACGCTCGACCCCGAAATCCTTTTCGATGCGGGAAAAAAGCGGCGCGTACTCCTTCGCCTTCTCCTTGCCGGCGATGATGCGCCATTCGGAGACGCGGCGGTTGAGATATTGCCAGAGCTGTTCGTTGAATTCCGGTTGATTGCGGATCGCTTCAAGCCCGGTGGTGTCGGGCTCGACCGTGCTCATGATGCGCGTGTAGGTGGCCGGCGTGATGCCGCGCGCGATGGCCTTGGCGCGAAAGGCGGCGATCCATTGCGCGAACGACAAGCGCGTGCCGTGCGCGCCCGTGTTGCCCGGCCATAACGAAGCCGCAAGCGCGCCGGCGATGGCCTTTAACGACGCGCGTCTGGCAATGCTCGGCCCCGACGATTCGACTTTTGCCGTGTTGGCGCTCACTGCCGGTCTCGTCTCCGTGCGCGGTCCTGCGGTCGCTCTTCGGCTCGCTCTTGCGCCCGGGCGTGTTCACGGCCGGGCGCTCCCCGTCGATCTGGTGATTTAGAATAGCATCGGATTCCGAAGGATTGGCGGAATCTGCGGCGTCCTCGACCGCCGCGGCCGCGACCGGAGCGTCACGGACGACCCGCCCGCGTCCGCCGATGAGGCGCTCATAGGCCGCAACCAGCGTCATGTAGGGATTGACGAACACCCAGCCGTGCCGCGTCGGCACCTGCACGTCGAAATGCAGATGATAGGTCGTGCCGCCTTCGCGCTCGCCGTAATCGCCCACCTGACCGAGCACCTCGCCCTCGGTGATCCGGCGTCCGCTGACCATGCCGGCGGCGTCCAGCATACGCGGATTCATGTGCAGATAGCGGAATCGGATATGCTCGCCTGGCGTGTTGACCACGAGATAGAGCGCCTCGTCGCCCGGCGCGCGCAACGCCACACCGTCGCGCACGGCGACGACGTCGTCCTGGTAGGGCTCGCAACGGTCGGCCTCTTGATTGCGCAGCTTGCATGATCCGGGTCGGATGTCCTCACCCTGATGGCCGAGCCCGGCCGGACATTGGGTCACGTAATAGTAGCGGTGCTCGCAAAAATTATCCCGCCACGGATAGGCGTAGTTCCTGGCTTCGTCGTGGACGAGCGGCAGGGCGTTCACCCGGCAGCGATAGGCGAAGTCCTTGCCGTGTCCGCCAAGGACGACGCGGCCGGTAAGGTCGCAATTGCCCCAGTTCATGAACGATTGCGAATTGGTATAGGCCGGCGCCTGCGCGATCGGAAAGCGGATCCTGGAATAAACCGTCGCATCGGCGCGGCCGGCTTGGCCGCGCATGCCGGTGCCGGGAAGAATATCACCCGGCGCGTAAAAGGTGAAATCGGGCGAAATTTTTTCTGGCCGCTCGATCGTTTGCGGCGGGGTCTTCGTTGTCTGCCGCTGCGGTTCACCGCCGACGATGTGGAGCGCCCTGAGGAAGCGCACGGCGACCTTGTCCGCTTCGCGACAGGACAGGCGGCGCATGCGGCGCGGCCCGTCGAAACATAAAATCGAGACGACGTAGGGGACGCCGAAGCGCTCGAACGTATAGTGCACATGGCTTTCAAGAATAACGCGGCGGATGCCGGGAAATTCGCCCTCCAGGTCCGTCACCGGCGATCCGTCCGCGATCGCCGGGCCGCCGAGCGCGTAGACGAGCGCCGAACCGGAAATCTGTACGTCGACGCGCCTGGCGAAGGTGAGATCGAGATCGGCGCTGTCCTGCGGCGACAATGAAAATGCGCCGTCATAGCCGGACGGGCCGGGAGCAAAGAAAGTCGCATGAAAGCCTGAGAAATATTTGCCGTTGTCGCCGGCGCCGGCCGTGCCGCGCGACCGATCGTCCAGGAAGGCGGCGGTATCGAACGGCAGCAGCACCGGGACCGCACTCGCGGCAATCCCGGAAAAAATCTTTTCCGTCGCCGCATTGAGTCGAGTAAGCGCATCCGGCGCTGCTCGCGCCACAGTGCCGGCCGCATCTTCGGGCCTCGTGAGGTGATCGAAAGCGGCCAGTTCGGCGCGCGCCGCGCTCCAGTCTACGTTGACGGACGCGACGGTCGGATTCTTCATTTCCGGAGCCTGCTCCGGGGGGATGACTTCGACCGCCTTTTGTGCGTTTGCGGCTGAGGCAAGGAGCAGGAGGGCGAGGCCGCAGAATTTCAAGATGAGGCGCACAAAGAAAATCCCGGAGTCGAGGTTCGGCAATAATTGTCAACAACGCCCGTCGTGCCAAGCGGTGCCGCGACCGCATAGGCGTGAATTGTGCGCATAGTTTCTCTTGCGGCGAATTTCGATAGAGCTTTATGCCAACGATGAACGAATATTCAGGATAATGCGCCTCTTTCGTCGCGCCGGCCGCAGCCTATGTTGAGGGCCGGCGGTGAAACCGCGGCTTTTGCGAAGGAGTGGGCCATGGATCAGGTCCTCGCACGGCGCTCGCCCGAAACGATCGAAGCGGTCGAGGCGACGCTCAATTACGTCGTCGATAATGGCGAGAAGATTTTCACCCAGGCCTTCGAACCGGGCAGGCCGGACCTGCGCACTACAAATGCAACGCCGGATCCGCGGTGGGTCGTCATCCGTAACGGCCGGCCACGCGCGGGGGAGTTCGCGCTCGACCGTGAAGGCTTCCGCTTCGTCCGCCACGAGACCAACGTCCACAACTTCTACGACGAAAACGAAGTGCGGCGGGTCTACTACCCGGAGATGGAAGCGCTGGTGAAGGCCGAGAGCGGCGCTTCGCGTGTCGTCGTCTTCGACCATACACTGCGCACCGCCGACGACGCGCTGCGCGCCGAGCGCAAGATTCGCGAGGTCGTATCGCGCGTGCACAACGATTATACGGAATGGTCGGCGCCGCAGCGCGTGCGCGACCTTTTGCCGGAGGAGGCGGAGACGCTGCTGCGTCGCCGCTTCGCTATCGTGCAGGTGTGGCGGCCGATCCGCCATCCGGTCGAAAGCTTTCCGCTCGCGATCTGCGACGCGCGCAGCGTCTCCCCCGATAATTTCATCATTTCGGAACGGCGCTATCCCAATCGCGTCGGTCAGACCTACGCCGTCTCCTACAATCCCGCGCACACATGGTACTGGTTCCCACGCATGCGGCGCGAAGAAGCGATCGTGTTCAAGGTGTATGATTCCCTCAAGGACGGTCGCGCCCGCTGGACGGCGCACACCGCTTTTGATGATCCGACTGCACCCAAGAACGCGCGTCCTCGGGAGAGCATCGAAATCCGCACGCTGGCGTTTTTCTGAAGGCGCGTCATATCATTCCACGGCGCGCCTTTTCCTCCCGTCGCGGGGCAGGGGAG
>JASHRY010000283.1 GCA_030037105.1 Xanthobacteraceae bacterium | reverse complement strand
CCTGTCCGCACCGTCAATGACACTTGCCACAACGGAAGCTCAAACATGGCGTGCGCAGCCAGCACGCCAGCGATGCCGCCGATGATTTGTGCCACGATGTACAGCCCGGCCACTATTGCCGGAAGCTCGCGTCGCAACGCCATTGCGATGCTGACGGCCGGATTGAAGTGCGCGCCCGACACGGGGCCGAACGTTAGGATCAAGGCCGCGAGAATGGCCCCTGTTGGAAGCGTGTTGCAGAGAAGCGCGAGCGCGCCGTTACCGCCCGCGAGCTTCGCGGCCATGATGCCACTGCCGACAACGCCCGCAAGCAAGAACGCCGTACCCAAAAATTCGGCAACAAGTCGCTTCACGTGCGGCCGATTTCCCGGAGCTTGTTTTGGAGCGTCAGTTGATCGAGCGAGCGAATGGGCAGCGCGGTGAAAATGCCGAGGCGCTGATTGAGCATCCGGTACGCATCCTTGAAGGCGAGCGCGATTTCGACCTCTGTGCCTTTGGCCTCAGCCGGATCGGGCACGCCCCAATGCGCGGTCATGGGTTGACCGGGCCACAACGGGCAAGCTTCGCCCGCCGCGTTGTCACAGACTGTAAAAACGAAATTGAGTTGTGGCGCGCCCGGATCGGCAAATTCGCTCCAGGACTTTGAGCGAAAGCCCGACGTGTCATAGCCGAGGCTTTTCAAGAGCCGGAGCGTTTCAGGATGCACTTGGCCCTTGGGCTGGCTTCCGGCGCTGTAGGCGCGGAATTTGCCCGCGCCCAGCTTGTTCAAGATCGCTTCCGCCATGATCGAGCGCGCGGAATTTCCCGTGCAAAGAAAGAGCACGTTGTAGGGTTCGGCCATGTCACGCCTGACAGCCGCACGCCTCGGCGACTTTAGGGGCGGGCGCGCAACACGACTTCTCATGTGCGACTCGCGCGACGCGCTCGCCCGAACCGTCGCCGTAGTCGATGCTTTCGCCTGTCGTGTGGAACGTCTCCCATGAGATACTGGCCGGATCGTCGATCCACGACTTTTCCGACTTGGCGTAGCAGCACGACGTTTGGCCTTGCTCGACGATATTACCGCCCGCCTTGTGCAGCCGGGCGTAAATGTCTTTCAGTTCGTCGCCGCTCTCGGCTTGGATGCCGAGATGATCGAGGCCGGGTTGCCGCCCGCGTGTCGAGATGGCGAAGTTGACGCGCGGATCGTCAAGCATCCACTTCGCGTAATCGGTCTTGATGACGGAAGGTTCCGCAGCAAACAGCACGGAATAAAAGCCGATGGATTGCTTGAGATCATCGACGGCGACGTGCACGTGAAACCACTTCATTGGGAGCCCCTTTCGGTTTGCAGACCGCTACGGGCGCGCACTCTTGTGCGCCTTGGCAACAGTTCTCAGTGAGGAAGAAAACAAGATCATTCATTGCCTCAAACCGCGCCGCATAGATCATGGAGCGGCCGTCGCGGTGGACGGTGACCAGTCCGGCGAAGCGCAAGCGGTCGAAATGAAACGTGAGGGTGTTGGGGGCAAGGCCGAGTTTTTCGGCGACCTGCCCGGCCGCCATGCCTTCCGGCCCGGCCTGGACCAGCAGGCGGAAGATTTCCAGACGGTTGTCCTGAGCGAGTGCGGACAGGGCCGCAACGGCATTCATCGTTTCCATACTTCAACGAATATAGAAATTTCATTGTAGAAGTCAATAGAGGTGCTTGAGTCTCGCGACCTGTAAGTTACAACCCGGCCGCGGCGAGCGCCGCGGCCTGCCGCTTGGCCACGCGTTCCATGGAAAAGCGTTCGATCGCCTCGTTGAACAGCCGGTAGAAGTTGAGTTCGGCACGCAGGTGCAGGAACACGGCGCCGAGCCCGATCGCGGCGCGGTCCATGAACACGAACTCGCGCGGCACCGTGACCGGGCCTTTGCGCTTGAGCGCCTGGTGCACGCGGAAGGCTTCGCGCCGACCGTATTCCGACGGCGCCACGCCGTCGGCGATGGTGCGCACGCGGTCGTCGAGTAGTGGCGCGTAGATGAACCGCGCCCAGATGTTGAGCGTGTCGATGAGATCGCGCGAGAGCCGGCGGAAGCCCCACGTCTCATAGGCGGATACGACAAGATCGTCATCGCCGTCGAGCAGGCCGTGATAGAGATCGACCACGCCGCGGACGAATTTCGGCGCGAAGACACGGATGCAGCCGTAGTCGAGCAAATTGATGCCCGCGGGCACTGCGACGGCCTTGCGCGAACCGTCGCCGCCGGCCGCCGTGAAAACGCTGTAGTTGCCGAGATGCGGATCGCCGTGGATGACGCCGAAGCGGCTGAAGGGAAACCACCAGGCGGCGAACATGGCGGTCGCCAAAACATTGCGCACGGCAAGCGGATCGTTCTTGTGCGCGAGCATGCGGCTGCCGTCGAGCCAGTCGAGCGTGATGAGGCGTCCGGTCGACAGTTCGGGCCAGGCCCGCGGCACGCGCACACTATCGACGCCGTCGAGCATCGTTCGATAAAGCGCGACGTGCTTGGCCTCGCGCCGGTAATCCAGCTCCTCGCGCACGCGCGCGCCGATCTCCTCGGCAACCTCGGTGGTATCGATCGCGGTATCGAGCCGCCGACGGATGGCGAGGAGCCATTGCAATTGCCGCAGGTCGGCTTCGACGGCCGACTGCATGTCGGGATATTGCAGCTTGCAGGCAAGCGCTGCGCCGTCGCGCGAGCGGGCGCGGTGCACCTGGCCGAGCGAGGCGGCCGCGGCCGGATGGTGCTCGAAGCTTGCGAATTTGCTCTCCCAGTCGGGGCCGAGTTCGGCCTGCATGCGGCGCTTGACGAAGGCCCAGCCCATGGGCGGGGCTTCGCTCTGCAGCTTCTGCAGCTCGGTAGCGTATTCCGGCGGCAGCAGATCGGGAACGGTCGCCAGCAATTGCGCGACCTTCATCAGCGGCCCCTTGAGATTGCCGAGCGCGGAAGCGAGCGCCGACGCCTCGCCGGCGCGGTCGGGCGCGCCGCCAAGGAGCCGCCGGCCGGCATAGCGCGCCGCAACGCCCCCCACGTTCGCCCCGACGCGCGCATAGCGCGCCGCGCGGGCGGTAAAGCGGTTCTTTTCGCGGTCGGATTGCTCGCGGTTTGCCATCATGCCGTCGGCCAATTGTCGCGGATCCAGCGCGCGAGGCTTTCCTCGCTCACCTCGCCGGCGGCGAGCGACAGGATCATCGCCGCAGCGTCGGCCTCGGGAACGATGAAGTCGATACCATTGATGCCCAGAAACGTGTAGATCGCCAGCAATGCCGTTCGTTTGTTTCCGTCCACGAACGGATGGTTGCGCGCAATGCCATATCCGTAAGCCGCGGCCAGTTCGGGAAGTTCGGCGTTTTCGTAGGCCCACTTGTTACGCGGGCGACCGAGCGCGGATTCGAGAAGAGCCATGTCGCGAATGCCTGAGGAGCCGCCGTGGACGGCCAGTTGTTCATCGTGAATGGCGAGCACGACCGGTATCGGCAGCCATTCCGGCTCGGCGCTCACTTCGCAAGCTCGGCGAGCGCGTTTCGATAAACCTTCATGCCGCGGCGCGCGACCGCCATCGCCCGTTCAAACTTAGGATCATAGGGCGTCAGGCGGATTCCGCCTTCCGGCGTCACGGTTGCGTAAAAAGTGTCCCCGGTCGCGAGATTGAGGCGCGCCATGAGGTCCTTCGGCAGAAGGAAGCCCGTCGAGTTCCCGATCCTTTTCAGTGTGACCGCGCCGACCGGCTGACCACGCGAATCGGCAACGACTTTTCTCTGTTGAGTCATAACTGCATGCCTGCGTTATACGGTTCGTATAACATGGTTATACGAACCGTATAACGCAAGCCTCTCCGGGCACGGCGTCAGGTCGATCAGCCCAAAGCCTCCAACTCGCCGATCAGCCGTTCGATGACGCCGAGCCCGTTTTGCCAGAAGGAGGGATCGCGGGCGTCAAGCCCAAACGGCGCGAGCAGTTCGGAATAATGCTTGGTGCCGCCGGCCGACAGCATGGCGAGATAGCGCTCGGCAAAACCTTCGGCGGCATGCTCGTAGACGGCGTAGAGCGAATTCACCAGGCAATCGCCGAACGCGTAGGCGTAGACGTAGAACGGCGAGTGGATGAAATGCGGAATGTAGGCCCAGAAGGTCTCGTAGCCGGGCTTGATCTCGATCGCGGGACCGAGGCTTTCGCGCTGGACGTCGAGCCATAATTCGTCGATCCGCTCCGCGGTCAGCTCGCCGCGCTTGCGTTCGGTGTGGACGGCGCGCTCGAAGGTGTAGAACGCGATCTGCCGCACCACGGTGTTGATCATGTCTTCGACCTTGGCGGCGAGCATGGCCTTGCGTTCTTTCTTGTC
>JASHRY010000282.1 GCA_030037105.1 Xanthobacteraceae bacterium | reverse complement strand
ACCATTCCGCGCCTCCGCCGCCGCATCGGCCGATTCGCAGCGACGCTCACGGCTCGCGAAGCTTCAAACTATTTCAGGCATGCAGGCTATGCGTGAAATCAACCGGAATCTGCTCTAGGTTGCGTGAACTTGAGGGAACGCCATGATCGCGGCTTTGGGCCTGGACACGCACGAGGTTCTCAATCAGTCGCCGCCCTACGAGAACGTCGATCTGTTTTCGAGCGATGCGCCCCTGATCGGAGCGGTCGAGGCGAACGGCGCAGCGGACGAGGCGGCCGCACTGTCCGCCTTCGGCCGGCAATGGGGAACGGCCGACATGTCGGCGCTGGCGCGCCGCGCCAACGAGAACCCGCCGAAGCTGCACACCTTCGACGGCAAAGGTTTCCGCCGCGACGCGGTGGAATTTCATCCGGCCTATCACGACCTGATGCGGGCGAGCGTTGCCGCCGGCCTGCATGCTTCGACCTGGACGCGGTCCGGCGAGCGCGCCGCGTCGCCGGCAGAGGTGGCGCGGGCGGCGCGCTATTACATGGCGGCGCAGGTCGAGAGCGGGCATCTGTGCCCGATCACCATGACGCGCGCCGCGCTGGCGGCGCTCGCGGCCGCGCCGGCGCTCCTCGCGCAAGTGGCGCCCAAGGTCGTTACCGCGACCTACGACTCCACCTTTCGGCCATGGTGGGAGAAATCGGGCGTGACGCTGGGCATGGGCATGACCGAGAAGCAGGGCGGCACCGACGTGCGCGCCAACACGACGATCGCCACGCCCACCGGAGATCATTATACGATCACCGGGCACAAATGGTTCCTCTCCGCGCCGATGTGCGACGCCTTTCTGGTGCTCGCCCAGGCGCCCGACGGGCTCACTTGTTTCTTCCTGCCGCGCTTCCGGCCCGACGGCTCGGTCAATGCGCTGCGGCTGCAACGCCTCAAGGACAAGCTCGGCAACCGGTCCAATGCGTCGAGTGAAGTCGAATTCGCCGAAGCGTTCGCCTGGCGCGTCGGCGAGGAAGGGGCGGGGGTGCGCACCATCATCCAGATGGTGCAGTTGACGCGCCTCGACTGCGCGCTTGCTTCAACCGGTTTTATGCGCATGGCGCTGGCGCAGGCGGTGCATCATTGTCGCCATCGGACCGTGTTCCAGAAACATCTAAACGACCAGCCGATGATGCGCACGGTGCTCGCCGACCTGGCGCTGGAGGCGGAGGGCGCGGTCGCGCTTTCCATGCGGCTTGCGCGCGCGTTCGATCGCGCCGCGGCCGATCCGCGCGAGGCCGCCTATGCCCGGCTGGTCACGCCGGCGGCCAAATATTGGATCTGCAAGACCGCGCCGGCCTTCATCTACGAAGCGATGGAATGTCTCGGCGGCAACGGCTATGTCGAGGAGAGCGTGTTGCCGCGGCTCTATCGCGAGGCGCCGGTCAATGCGATCTGGGAAGGCTCCGGCAACGTGATGTGCCTCGACGTGCTGCGCGCGCTCGGCCGCGACAAGGAGGCGCGCGATCTTTTTGACGAGCTGACGGACGCGGCCTCGCGAGGACTCGGCGCAAAGGCGACGCGCGTCGAACCGAGGCGCGCGCCGGCAAGCGAAGGCGCCGCGCGCGGCGCGGTCGGAAAGCTCGCTCTCTTGGCCGCCGCCGCCGCGCTGGAGGCCGGCGCCCCCCCTGCGGTAGCCGAAGCATTCGCGCGGACACGGCTGCGCGAGCCTCGCGGCGCGCTTTATGGCGCCGACGGCGCCGACGGCACCACGGCCGAGCTTCTGTTGCAGCGGGCGCTGCCGGAATAATCCGCGTCATCCTCCCCCGCGGCGCGGGGCGGGATGAATTAAAGCCGCGCCGTCCCGCGCCAGTCGGTCGAGAGCGCCCTGCAAAATGTAGGTGGCGGCGTGCTGGTCGATCACGGCCTTGCGCTTGTTGCGGCTCGCGTCCGCGGCGATCAGCGCGCGTTCGACCGCTGCGGTCGACAACCTCTCGTCCCAGAGCGCGATCGGCAGCGCCGTGAGCGTTGCAAGACGGCGAGCGAAGGCGCGCGTTCCCTGCGCCCGCGGGCCTTCCGTGCCGTCCATGTTGACCGGCAGGCCGAGCACAAAGCCGACGGCGCGTCGCTCGGCGGCGAGCGCGAACAGCCGCTCGGCATCGCGGTCGAAGCGTTTGCGCGCAATGGTCTCTACCGGCGTCGCCAGGCGGCGGTCCGGGTCGCTCGCGGCGACCCCGATCGTCTTGCTGCCGAGATCAAGGCCGATCAGCGCGCCGCGCGGCGGCAGCAGCGCAGCAGCTTCGATCAGTGTCAGCACGGGCATGGTGTCTCGGTAGCACGCATGGCCGACAGCCACCAACGCCGACGCGCGCGGGATTGAGCGCCGGGAAGCGGACCGCCGCCGGCCGCGGATGGGTCCGCCGCCTTGATTGGTGCCGATGAGGCCCGCATTCGGTCACCCGACGATCGCTTCTCCGCCGCACTTGCCGCTTCTATTCCGCGCTGTGTTGAGTCAGTCGGGGATGGCGTGTGATGGGGACCATTCAGGATCATCGAAAGTACGCCGAACGATGCGTTGCGATGGCGCAAGCCGCGGACGAAGACAGTGACAAGGCATTGTGGTTGACCTTGGCGCAGTCGTGGATGCGGCTGGCCGAGCACGTCGCGCGGAGCGAAACCGGCGAGGAGCGCCGGACCGACGACGAAGCGATGATCGAGATGCAGTCGTCGCCAAGCAGGTGAGATGCGCGCCCGGCGCGAGTTGCTGCCGGTCGCCGTTACTGTCCGTGATTTATCAGCACCGTGCGGCACGCGGCGCTGATCTTCGGCTTGTTCGTTTGCAGACAGTTGAGAATGGCCAGCGTATCCTGCGCATTAACGTCCAATTGATGTTGACAATACTTGACCACATCCGGCGCGCAAGCCTGCCGTTCCTGCTGGCTGCCTTCCAGCATCGGGTTGGCCGGCGGCGCGGGCTGCGGCGGGAACGTTTGCGCGGACGCTGCCGGCGTCGGGGTCAGCAGCAGAGCGATCATGAACACGAATGTGGGTCGCATGGCTTCCCCGTGGCGTTCGACCAACCGCAGTGACTGAAGAAATATCTCACATTCTTTGCCGCCGCGTCACTAGAGCGATGCGGGCCTGCGCAACTCACCCTTGCGCGTCGGCGCCTCGCGGCGATAAATCTCGCTGTGGGCGGTTAGCTCAGCCTGGTAGAGCGTCTGCTTTACACGCAGGATGTCGGCGGTTCGAATCCGTCACCGCCCACCATGTCGGAGAGAGAGAGGACAGACGACGGAAGACGGACGCCGGAAAGATCGATCCGTCCATTATCAGCCGTCCGTTGTCTGTCGTCCGTTGTCAGATCGCTTCCTTAAGTTCTTTCGAAGCGCGGAAGGCGACCTTCTTGCTTGCCTTGATTTGGATGGCTTCGCCGGTGGCCGGATTGCGGCCCATGCGCGCGGCGCGCTTCCTCACTTGCAGGATGCCAAGGCCGCCGATGCGAATGCGCTCGCCCTTTTTAAGATGCTTGACGATTTGGCCGACCAGACCGCCAAGAATCGCTTCCGCCTGTTTTTTCGAAAGCTCGTTGTCCTCCGCGAGGCTCGCCGCGAGATGCTTCAACGTCACCGTAGCAGTTGATTTGGCTGCCATTGAATCCTCCTCAATGAAGCAGTAGCGGGGCGAAAAGCGCCGCTCACCGCCAACGAATTAGACGATTCGGTTGCGGCTGACCACGCTTGTTTTGCCGATTCCACCGATGTTTTCGCGCTTACCCCGGTATCTTCGCTCACTCTGTGGCGCGTGCAAGGCAAGCCCATGGCGCCCATTTTGGGCCGCAATTCTTGACTTGCGGGGACGTGGGCCTTAACTGCGCACCGCGCCCCGGGGGCGTAGCTCAGTTGGTTTAGAGCGTCGGCCTGTCACGCCGAAGGTCGCGGGTTCGAGCCCCGTCGCTCCCGCCATGATTTCCATGATTTCAAGTATTTAGCTCTCCATTGCCGGTGCGATTCGCCGCCGCCTGGGGCGCGTGATGTCGACTCTGTCTTCCGTCCCGGCGCAGCGCCGACATCGGCGCGAGGGGTTATCTTGCGCCTTTTTGTGCACTGCGCTAAGGGTCGCCTCGCTTCGATTTTTCAGCGCCATCCGCAGCGATTTGGGGCAAATCGGCACGGTTCCGGCGCGGACGGAACCGCGTCGCTGGGGTGCATGTTCCCGAGGTGACGACGGAGGCCGCCGTCCGGTGATGGCCGAGCAAAGTGGCGCCCGATGACTCAGTCGCTCAATCAATTGCTGCTTGCCTATCTTCCGCTCGTCGTGTTCGTGGCGGTCGCGGCCGTGATCGGCGTGGCGCTTCTCCTTTCGGCCTTCGTGGTCGCCTACAAGCAACCCGATCCGGAAAAGCTCTCCGCCTACGAGTGCGGCTTCAACGCCTTCGACGACGCGCGCATGAAATTCGACGTCCGCTACTATCTCGTTGCCATCTTGCTCATCATTTTCGATGTCGAAATCGCTTTCTTTTTTCCCTGGGTTACGGCGTCCAAAGATATAGGTTTGTTCGGCTATTGCTCGGTGATGATGTTTCTTGCGGTGCTCACGATCGGGTTTATCTATGAGTGGAAGAAGGGAGCGCTCGAATGGAATTGAGCGAACCTGCGATCGTTGCGCCGGGCCGGGATATGGTCGCCGCGCACGCCGTCACGCCAGCGCGCGCCAATGATCCGTTCTTTGCCGGCCTCAACGGCGAGCTTGCCGACAAGGGATTCCTGGTCGCCGCGGCGGACGACCTCATCGCCTGGGCGCGCACCGGCTCGCTCATGTGGATGACGTTTGGGCTCGCCTGCTGCGCGATCGAGATGATGCAGGTGGCGATGCCGCGCTACGACATCGAGCGCTTCGGCGTTGCCCCGCGCGCCTCGCCGCGCCAGTCGGACGTGATGATCGTCGCCGGCACGCTGACCAACAAAATGGCTCCGGCGTTGCGCAAGGTCTACGACCAGATGCCGGAGCCGCGCTACGTGATTTCGATGGGCTCGTGCGCCAACGGCGGCGGCTACTACCATTATTCCTATTCGGTCGTGCGCGGCTGCGACCGCATCGTCCCAGTCGATATCTACGTGCCCGGCTGTCCGCCGACCGCCGAGGCGCTGCTCTACGGCGTGCTCCTGCTGCAGAAGAAAATCCGCCGCACCGCCACGATCGAACGCTGAAGATGGATGAGACACTCGATACTCTCGGCCGGACCATCGCTGATGCGCTTGAGCCCGCGGTCAAGGGCTATTCGATCGCCTTTCGCGAGCTGACGATAACCGCGCAGGCGAGCGACATTGTCGCGGTCATGCGCTTCCTGCGCGACGACCCGCGTTGCCTGTTCTGGAATATCGTCGATATCACCGCGGTCGACTGGCCGGGCCGGGAGCGGCGCTTCGACGTCGTCTATCATCTGCTGTCGCCCAAGCACAATGTGCGCATCCGCGTGAAGGCGGAGACCGACGAAGGAACGCCGGTGCCTTCGATCATCGAGGTTTTCCCCGGCGCCAATTGGTTCGAGCGCGAGACCTATGACCTCTACGGCGTCGTCTTCACCGGCCACCCGGACATGCGCCGCCTGCTCACCGATTACGGCTTCGAGGGCCATCCGCTGCGCAAGGATTTTCCGCTCACCGGCTTCGTCGAGGTGCGCTACGACGACGAGCTCAAGCGCGTGGTTTACGCGCCGGTGCGGCTCGCCCAGGAATTCCGCAATTTCGATTTCCTCTCGCCCTGGGAAGGCACGGATTACCCGCTGCCGGGCGATGAGAAGGCGGCAAAGATCGGCGACCGCGGCGGGCAAGTATCGTGAGAAAAGGCTCGAAATGAAACCGACGCTCAAGCCCGGCCTCACCCATCGCCTCGCCTACAAGGTGCCGGAGAACAAGACCGTCCCCTACACCTATCCCGAATCACCCCTGATCGCGGCGATGCCGAAGGTCTTTGCCACCGGCTATATGATCGTGCTGATGGAGTGGACATGCACCGAGTTGCTTGCCCCGCATCTCGACCCGGGCGAAGGCAGCCTCGGCGTCCACGTCGACGTGAGCCACTTGGCCGCGACGCCTCCCGGCATGACGGTGACGGTCGATGCCGAATGCGCCGAAGTCGTCGGCCAGCGCGTGGTCTTCAAGGTCAAGGCGCACGACGGCATCGATCTGATCGGCGAAGGCCGTCACGAACGCTTCGTTGTCGTCTGGGACAAGTTCAACGCCCGGGTCGCGGCCAAGACCGCGAAAGCGGGCGAATTGCAAATGGCGAATAGCCGATAGCAAATGGCGAACAGGGTAATCGAAGCCCCACCATGACCGAAACCGCTGCCCGCAACTTCACCATCAATTTCGGGCCGCAACATCCCGCGGCGCACGGCGTGCTGCGCCTCGTCCTCGAACTCGACGGCGAGGTGGTGGAGCGCGTGGACCCGCATATCGGGCTCCTGCACCGCGGCACCGAAAAACTGATCGAGCACAAGACCTATCTGCAGGCGATTCCCTATTTCGACCGCCTCGACTACGTCGCGCCGATCAACCAGGAACACGCGTTCTGCCTGGCCGCGGAGAAGCTCCTCGGCGTTGCCATTCCGAGGCGGGCGCAGCTGATCCGCGTACTCTATTGCGAGATCGGCCGGCTCCTCTCGCACCTTCTCAACGTCACCACCCAGGCCATGGATGTCGGCGCGCTCACCCCGCCGCTGTGGGGTTTCGAGGAGCGCGAGAAGCTGATGGGTTTCTACGAGCGCGCCTCCGGCTCGCGCATGCACGCGGCCTATTTTCGCGTCGGCGGCGTGCATCAGGATTTGCCGCCGAAGCTGATCGACGACATCGAGGCGTTTTGCGACCCGTTCCTCAAAGTGTGCGACGACCTCGAAGAGTTGCTCACCGATAACCGCATCTTCAAGCAGCGCAATGTCGATATCGGCGTGGTAAGGCTCGAGGATGCCTGGGCGTGGGGCTTCTCCGGCGTCATGGTGCGCGGCTCCGGCGCGGTCTGGGATTTGCGCAAGGCGCAGCCCTACGAGTGCTATGCCGAGCTCGATTTCGATATTCCCGTGGGCAAGAACGGCGACTGTTACGACCGCTATTGCGTACGCATGGAAGAGATGCGCCAGTCGGTGCGCATCATGAAGCAATGCGTGGAGAGATTGCGCTCGGCCGACGGACAGGGGCCGGTCGTGGTCGACGACAATAAGATCGTGCCGCCGCGCCGCGCGGTGATGAAACGCTCGATGGAAGCGCTCATCCATCATTTCAAGCTCTATACCGAAGGCTTCCACGTGCCCGCCGGCGAGGTCTATGTCGCGGTCGAGGCGCCGAAAGGCGAGTTCGGCGTCTATCTCGTCGCCGACGGCGGCAATCGGCCGTACAAGTGCAAGATTCGCGCCCCGAGCTTCGCGCACCTGCAGGCCATGGATTTTCTTTCCCGCGGCCACATGCTCGCGGACGTCTCCGCGATCCTCGGCTCGATCGATATCGTCTTCGGCGAGGTCGACCGATGAATTCAGAACATCGGATGACGACTTCGGGAAATCGAGCGCTGTGTGGCGTCTCGTGCGTCCGGCTAGGCTCCTCCTCCCCCTGCAAGGGGGAGGATGGGAGGGGGTCTGCGGCCTCGCGGTTCTCGCGGACGAAAGCGATGACCGCCCGCGCGCGTCGCTTGCGCCGG
>JASHRY010000281.1 GCA_030037105.1 Xanthobacteraceae bacterium | reverse complement strand
ACCGACGGTCGAGGTCGATTTATGCGGACACGCGACGCTGGCCGCGGGTCACATTGTCTTCCGCTTCATCGAGCCGCAGCGCGAAAGCATAAGCTTCCGCACCCTGAAAGCCGGAACGCTCACCGTGAGCCGGCGCGCGGACATGCTGGTGATGGATTTTCCGGCACGGCCTGCAAGTCCGGTCGCGGCGCCGCCGGGCCTGCTCGCGGCCTTGGGCGGCGCGCCGCGCGAGGTGTTGCGCGCCCGCGATCATCTTGTCGTCTATGGCAGCGCCGCCGAGGTTGCGGCGCTCAGTCCCGATCTCGCCGCGCTCGCCAAGCTTGACTGCTGGGCCGTGATCGTGACCGCGCCGGGCGAGAACGGCGTCGATTTTGTGTCGCGCTTCTTCGCCCCGGCGCAAGGCGTTGCGGAAGATCCGGTCACCGGCTCGTCGCACTGCACGCTGGCGCCGTATTGGGCAAGGCGCTTCGGCAAGAATGATATCGAAGCGCGGCAATTGTCGCGCCGCGGCGGCGCGCTCCATTGCACGCTCAACGGCGATCGCGTCAGCATCGCCGGTCGCGCGGTGCTCTTTCTCGAAGGCACCATCGAAGTGTAGAACTCCATCCGGGCTGTGCAGCGTTTCATTCCGCCAGAGCCCGCAGCACGGCGCGCGGATTTCTGGCGATCACCGCGAGCAACACCCGCGCGGCGCGGTCCGGTCGGCGCCGGCCCTGCTCCCAGGCGTGAAGCGCGGTGACGTCGAGACCGAACGCGCGGGCAAAGGCCGACTGTGACAAACCAAGCCGTCGCCGCACGTCCGTCACGTCGACCTGATCGGGCACAGCCACCGTGTAGGTCGGCAACGCCAACTTCCCGCGCGCATGCGCGAGAGCCTCGTTGAGGCCGGCGATCATGCGCCGGCCGACGGTGTTGCCTTTGGCGCGAGCACTACTTGCCTTGCGCATCGATCGCCGCGATGAGCTTGCGGATTTCGCGTTTTTCGCCATCGCTCAAGTCCTCCTTGGCGCCCTTTGCATAGGCATCGAGCAAATAAAGCACGCCTTTAGCCGTAACGACGTAGTAGATGATGCGTGCACCGCCGCTTTTACCGCGCCCGCCGCGAGCGGCCCTCGCCTTGCGCGCCCCGCCGGTGGCAGCGATGACCGGCCAGGCGGATGGCGCCAAAGCGATCTCGAGTTCCGCTGCTGCCCGCTCCGAAGGCGTGAACAGCTTTGCGGCCCTGCGGTCATAGCCGCGCGTCGCCACGACCTTCATGGCACCTCTATAAGGCGTTGCCTTATAGACCGCAATAGACGATCACCGCCCCGCGAACGGCGCCGCGGGCGCGATGTCGGCAAGCCGGAACTGCACCCGTTCCTCGCCCTGCCAGCGATCGAGCGCGAAGGAGCCGGCGGCATGGACCTGTTGGCCGCGGCGCGCAAGAAGCGCGGCGCCAAGTTTTTGGCCGGCGGCACGGAAGGCGATGGCGTTGACGCCCGAGCCGTCGGCCGACTTAAGCCGCACGCGCACATGCGCCTGGCCGACTTCCTCGGCATAGGCGACGGTGTGCGCCGGCAGCGCGATCATCGGCTCGGGATTGCCCGCGCCGAAGGGTCCGGCGCGCTCGATCAAGGCGACGAGATCGGCGTCCGCCGCGGCCGCGCTCACCGCGCCGTCGATCAACAGCCCATTGGCGCGTCGCGCGACTTCCACATCGGGACCGAGCGCCGCTTCGAGGAAGGCGCGGAACGGCGTCAGCGCGTCTTTGCGCAGCGTCACGCCCGCCGCCATGGCGTGGCCGCCGCCCTTCACCAGCAGACCCTCGGCCACGGCGCGGCGCACGGCGCGGCCGATATCGACGCCGACGATGGAGCGGCCCGATCCGGTGCCGATGCCGCCGGGCTCGAACGCGATGGCAAACGCCGGCCGGCCGAATTTCTCCTTGAGCCGCGCCGCCACGAGACCGACGATGCCGGGGTGCCAGCCTTCCGCTGCGGTGATCACCACCGCTCCCCTCTCCTCGAGGCCGAGCGCGGCCATGGCCTCGGCCTCGGCCTGCGCCAGCGTTTCCAGCTCGATCGCCTGCCGCTCGCGGTTGAGGCGGTCAAGCTCGGCGGCGATCTTCGCCGCTTCGACGGGATCGTCCTCAAGGAGAAGCTGCACGCCGAGATCGGCGCGGCCGATGCGGCCGCCGGCATTGATGCGCGGGCCGAGCAGGAAACCGAGATGCCAAGCCTCGGGCGGACCGGAAAGCCGCGCCACGTTCATCAGGCTGACGTGTCCGACCCGCGTGCGCCGGCGCAACGCGAGGAGGCCCTTGGCGACGAAAGCGCGGTTGAGGCCGGTGAGCGGCACCACGTCGGCAACGGTGCCGAGCGCCACGTCGTCGAGGAGCACGCGCAGATCGGGCTCGGGCCGCTCCGCGGTCCAGAAGCCGCGCGCGCGCAGCAGCCGGTTCACGGCCACCACGGTCATAAAGGCAAGCCCAACGGCGGCGAGATGGCCGAGGCCGGAGAGATCGTCGCGCCGGTTGGGATTGACGATGGCGAGCGCCAGCGGCAGCGCCTCGTCGGCCTGATGGTGATCGATGATGACGACATCAACGCCGAGCTTTTTGGCTTCGGCAAGCGGCTCGATCGCGGTCGTGCCGCAATCGACCGTGACCAGGAGGGTGGCGCCGCGCGCGGCGAGCGCGCGCACTGCCTCGATGTTCGGGCCATAGCCTTCGAACAGGCGATCCGGAATGTGGATCAACGGATCGATGCCGCCGAAGCGGAGAAAGCGCGCCAAAAGCGCAGCCGACGCCGCGCCGTCAACGTCGTAATCTCCGAAAATGGCGACACGCTCGTCCCGCAT